>NZ_JACJTV010000002.1:300000-415794 GCF_014698845.1 Coleofasciculus sp. FACHB-1120
TTTGCTAGCGGCGGCGCGGGAAGCGACAGGCTTGGGCATCATTACAGAACTGATGGATAGCCCTGAATTGGATGTGGTGGCAGAATTTGCTGACGTGATCCAAATTGGTGCCAGAAATATGCAAAATTTCTCTCTGTTGAAGAAAGTAGGGGCGCAAGAAAAGCCTGTGCTGCTGAAGCGGGGAATGGCGGCGACGATTGAAGATTGGTTGATGGCGGCGGAGTATATTATGGCTGCTGGCAACCCGAACGTGATTTTGTGCGAACGCGGTATCCGCACCTTTGACCGTCAATATGCGCGGAATACGCTGGATTTATCGGCAATTCCAGTGCTGAGAACGTTGACTCACCTACCGATTATGATTGACCCCAGTCACGGTACAGGTAAGTCTGAGTATGTGCCTGCGATGGCGATGGCATCTATCGCTGCTGGTGCTGACTCGTTAATGATTGAAGTCCACCCGAATCCGAAGAAAGCACTTTCTGACGGCCCTCAATCTTTGACTCCAGAGCGTTTCGACCGCCTGATGCTAGAAATGTCCGTTATTGGCAAAGCCGTAGGTCGTTGGCCTGAGCCTGCTGTTGCTTTGGCTTAGAGTTACAAGGGTGGGCAAATGCTCACCCTTTTTTATGGATGCGATCGCTACTGTTGATTAGTTTTGGAATGCGATCGCTACTTTTGATTAGTGATGGAATGCGATCGCTCCTGAATCAGATTTGGCATTTTTACTAAAATGTGCAAGCTTATCAACCACTGGGCGATTTTAACCGCGTCTACACAAACTCTCGTCCGCCTTCGCAGACTCTTATAAGCCGACGAAAGCGGGTTTTACTTTTCTTGCAGCAAATTAAATTCGCAAAATGCGATCGCTTTCCTCTACCCTCAGATAGGTTTTTGATGCCACAATAAAGAACAATACGGCAAACCTGCTTTTGTCAGGCTTTGTTTGTGTAGCCCCAGCCTACAGGCTGCGGACTTCTTAAAAGCTAAGTTCTGTAGGTGCGATATGGTGTCTTGGCGTTGGTTGATTGCTTCTGGCTTCATCGCTTTGTTATCGTCCGGCTGTACTAAACAACCCACATCTGGAGAGATTGCCAAGCAAGTCGGAAACAGTGTGGTTTTGATTACCTATGCAGACACAGAAGGAAGTGGCAGCGGCTTTTTCGTGTCGGGAGAAAATAAAGTCTGCACCGTACTCACGGCGCGTCATGTGGTGGCACCCAGTAGTAAATTGAAGCTGCAAACCAACGATAGAAAATTTTGGAACTCGGCGACTATTCAAAACTTCCCCAATCAAGATTTAGCACTCATCACCTTCGATCCAGGTAGCGAAAATTGCCCCTATAAAGCCCTTGAATTGGGCGACTCAGACACAGTGAATGTGGGAGACGGCATCTACATTACTGGTTTTCCTGGTGGTTCCTCTGCACCGCAGTTTGTACCAGGTACGGTGTCAGCACTTGGCAAGCTATCTGATGGCTATGGAATTTCCTACCCTGTTATAACCACTAGGGGAATGAGTGGGGGACCAGTGGTAAATACAGCGGGGAAGATAATTGCTATTCATGGACGCAGCGAGAGAGAACTTGTTGAAAAGGCAGAACGTACAGGTGAAAATTTACCGCCACAACAGCAGTCTGCACAAAGTGTAAATTCCGCTGATGGGGACGCACAAAATACTTTTAAATGGGGCATTCCTAGCAATACCTATAAAGTAAATCTTTCCAAGATACTTGCCGAGGCTGCGGCGACAACAAAGGCAGAAGAATTGTTAAACAGTGGCAATGATTTGTTAGTCTCCGAACGCTACAAAGAAGCTGTTATTGACTATGACAAAGCAATTGAGATTAAGCCTGACTACCATGAAGCTTGGAATAACCGAGGCTATGGGCTAAGGAAGTTGGAACAGTACCAAGAGGCGATCGCATCTTATGACAAAGCGATTCAAATCAAGCCTGACAAGCATGAAGCTTGGGCTGGTCGAGGCTATACGCTAGATGAATTGCAACAGTACCGAGAGGCGATCGCATCTTATGACAAAGCGATTCAATTCAAGCCTGACTTCCATGAAGCTTGGTATAACCGAGGCCTTGCGCTAAGGAAGTTGGAACAGTACCAAGAGGCGATCGCATCTTATGACAAAGCGATTCAAATCAAGCCTGACAAGCATGAAGCTTGGTATGGTCGAGGCTATACGCTAGATGAATTGCAACAGTACCGAGAGGCGATCGCATCTTATGACAAAGCGATTCAATTCAAGCCTGACTTCCATGAAGCTTGGGCTGGTCGAGGCTATGCGCTAGGGGAGTTGCAACAGTACCAAGAGGCGATCGCGTCTTATGACAAAGCGATTCAATTCAAGCCTGACTTCCATGAAGTTTGGGCTAGTCGAGGCTATGCGCTAGGGGAGTTGCAACAGTACGAAAAGGCGATCGCATCCTATGACAAAGCGATTCAATTCAAGCCTGACAAGCATGAAGCTTGGGCTGGTCGAGGCTATGCGTTAGGGGAGTTGCAACAGTACGAAAAGGCGATCGCATCCTATGACAAAGCAATTCAATTCAAGCCTGACTACCAATTAGCAATAGATAATCGCAAGAAGTTACTAACTCAGTTAGGACGCTCAAAATAACGGAGATTTATGAGGACAACATCGCCAAACTTATAACTTGCTATAGACAGCAGCTTCGGATTTTCTCAATTAGCGCCTATGCACAATACTTATAAGTAGCTATGTTGTCCCAGTCACAGCAGATTACTTTTTAGCAGTGTCTCCAGCATTCAGATCCTCATTTGCCAAAAAGTTCCCCAGATGAACAGACGGCGAAGCTGGAGACAAAAGAGGAGCAGATGGTTCACCCTTACTGTTTTGATCCACAGTATTTTTATTCTCTAAAGCCTCAATCATCTTCCTCAGAGACTCGTAGGGATCAACACCGACATCCAGCGTCACCAATAGGGGACAATTGTTGCCACTAATCTTAGTTTTGGCACAGATAACAGATTGTTTAGGGGTGTCAAGGTCAGTGCGATAATCAAACGCAATCAGACCATCTTTGCGATAACCTTCCAAACGGCTTTCAATCTCGCCGCAACGTTTTAGAGTGTTCCAGTCACCGCCAAAGGTTTTTACCATTCTCAGCCAAGGTTGCGCCTCTTTGTCGTTATGGTAAACCACTGTCCAAATCTCACCTTCCTGAGAGTAAGGTCGGAGTTCGCAAGTAAAGCGGTCATTTTTTTCGCTAAATAATAGTGGCGGCTTCCTGCCATTAGCTACGTCGTTGATAAAACTTGCACCAGCAATCACAGCACCGATAATACCTACCACCAAACCTGCTTTTGCTAAAGACATACAACTTGCCCTAAAACCCCGTAGTGAGATTAATTTTTCTAAGATAACTCATCTACACAGCTATCCAAAGGGGGATATATGAAGAGATAACAAAACTTGGCAGAGTAGGGGCGAAGCATTCGGGCGAAAAAATAGGCTATCGACGATAATTGATCTACCCGAAAGCTTCGCCCTGCCTCACAGATAACTTATATGTACCTGATTGACGCCAGCACCGACTTCACCCTGTCACAGGGAAGGGCGAAGCTTTCGGGTATAAAGATTTAGGGGAGGTTTCATAAGGTATCGCCCGAATGCTTCGCCCCTACAAGATTGGTGATTTATTGATGAGATATTCCTCGTCTTCATTGCAATTTAACGGATTTTCTAAGATGTAATGCCTGATGTTTTCGTATGCTTTCTCGTTGCGGATAATTTCTTCATAATAATCGCGCTGCCATAATGTGCCAGAACTTCTATTTAGGCGATTAACTCTGCGTGTTGCTGTTGATTTAAAGTTTTGAATAATTGCTCCCAGTGAACCTGATTTAGTTCCATTGGATAAGCTATTTTTAGAAGTTGATTTACTTGCTAATAATTCTTGATTGTCAACATTATTTTCGTTTTCATTAATGATAATAATCCCATGCACATGATTAGGCATGAGAACAAAAGCATCGAGTTCAATAAAGGGGAAATGATGAGGTAAATTATTCCAAACTGCCTCAACAGTTGCACCTATGAGATTGGGGTGCATTACTCCATCTACAATTTCCCCTAACAAACATTGCCTTTGATAACAGCAGATAGTGACATAATATGCACCTGCTTGCCCATAATCATATCCCTTGAGGCGAATGGAGCGACGATGGTGTTTGTCTGGGTTATAGGACATTTTACTGCCTCAGCGCGATCGCTCCGCTGTGTCATTACTCCCATAAAAAAATTACCCAGCCCTGGTTAGAGCTGGGTGATAGGAAAAACGGGCTAACCTAAAGTTGATTAACCCGATAGCTTGGGAACGCGCACACAAATTACTTTTGCACAACCAACTTAACGTTGGCATTTTGCAGACCGCGTTGCTTGACTTCAGCCAAGGTCTTGTTCACGGCATACTTCTGATTAATCGAGTTAATCAGTTCGGTTTGGTTGTGCTTCTTGGCGACGCCCCACAGGTCAGCAATCAGGTCGAAAGAGCCGTCGCTGTTGCGAGACCAACCGAGGTCATACTCGCCTTCCAGAACTGCAACGATGTCAGAACGAACCCGCTGACCGTTATAACCCCGAACATCTGCTTCGGTCTTGACGCTGATACCCAGGTCGCGAAGAGAAGCTTTCAGGATTTCGGCATCGGTGATTTTGGTACGCAGAGTGCTAAAGTGAGACATTTGGATTTCCTCCAGTAGAGAGTTAAGAGAAACGACAACTTGTGGATGTGAGTCTGCCGCCTGGACACATTACTGGGCGGCTTTTTTTGTCAAACTGCTAGCAAACTGCTAGCCTTTCCTCCTGTTGGGAGCAGGAGAAAGCTTTTAGAACTCCAGCCGCTGATACTCGGCGACGGAGGACGCAGCAGGTCGCGCTCGCTGTCTGGCCCAGTCCCTCAGGGCCGTTACCTGCTCGTTCATGGTTCGGGAAAGCGGCAGAGTAGCTTTTATTGCCGCAATGATATCGAGCTGGGTAAATTCTCGGTCTTGGGCAAAAGCTTCGTACATTGCCGCAACCAATCCCTGCTCAATTTCTGCCCCGGAAAATCCATCGGATACCTTAGCTAGCTGGTCGAGGTCAAAGCGAGAAATGTCTCGCTTCCGCTTGCTAAGGTGAATATTGAAAATCTCTTTGCGTTCTTCCGCAGTCGGCAAATCTACAAAGAAAATCTCATCAAAACGTCCTTTGCGGAGAAACTCACCCGGTAGACGTTCAACCCGGTTGGCGGTTGCCATTACGAACACCGGAGACGTTTTTTCTTGCAACCAGGTAAGGAAAGAACCAAAGATGCGGCTGGAAGTACCGCCATCTGAGTCAGCAGACCCAGAAGTACCGGCAAATGCTTTATCCAGTTCATCAATAAATAGAATCGCTGGGGAAATTGATTCAGCCGTTTTTAGGGCATTCCGCAAGTTAGCTTCTGAGCGCCCCACCATTGAGCCGTCGTACACTCGCCCCATATCTAAGCGCAGAAGTGGCAGACTCCAGAGGCGGGCAGTCGTTTTGGCAATTAGAGATTTGCCACATCCCGGTACCCCTAGGATTAACATCCCCTTGGGTTGGGGCAGACCATATTCCCTTGCTTTTTCTGTAAAAGCATTGGAACGTTGTCTCAGCCATCGCTTTAGCTCTTCTAAACCGCCAACCGAATCAATGGTTTCATCTTCTTCGATAAATTCCAAGATGCCATTGCGGCGGATTAGCTGCTTTTTCTCAGAAAGAATAATATCAACTTCTGTTTCGGTGAGACGTCCGGTTTTGACGAAAGCTTTCCGATAAACTTTTTCGGCTTCATCCCGCGTCAGACCCAAGGTTGCTTTTAGCAGTTTTTCCCGAACTTCAGTTGTGGTGCGGCGAGAACGGGTTTGCTCTAACTGGCTAGATAGCACTTGGTTCAGTTCTGCCAAGTCTGGCAAAGGATAGTCTAGAACGACGACTTCCTTTTCCAGCTCAATGGGGATTTGCTGAACGGGTGACATGAGAATGATAATTTTCTGTGTCCCTTTGAAGCTAGCGATCGCATCTCGCAGCCACCGCGTTGTTGCCGGTGAGTCAATAAAGGGGTGTAAGTCTTTGAAAATAAAGATTCCAGGCTCTCTTTGACGTACTACCCATTCAATCGCTGCCTCTGGGGAGACGGTGTTGTGTTGGGTAATATGGCGGGGTTGACCGTACTCGACGATGCCGTGGGTGACAGTCCAAATGTAGACGCGCCGAGCCAGGGATTTTGTCTGAGCAATATTGGCAATTGTTCGCTCCGCCCGCTCTTCTTCGGAAGTTACTAGGTAGATGAGGGGGTATTGAGCTTGAACCAGAATATCTAGCTCTTCTTTCATATCTATCGACCCATTAGAGACGGCACAACCACTAGCCAAACATTTATCAACCGCAACCAACGTGAGCAAGCGAGGAAATCAAGCAGTCTAAGAGGATTTGGAACTTTAACAGGGAACCAACGCCTCTTCTCCCTGAGAATCCGTGCCGAGTTCGCCTCTGGCACTTTCAAGGGTAGTCAGCTCTTCAGTGATTACGCCTGGTTGATTATCCAGGGAAACCATTTCTCCATCTCGCAGTACCACAGAGCTAGTACACTCCGGACAGGAATAAACTCGATGAGTTCTTCCCTGGGTTGCTTCTACCTCATCAACCACTTCTGGGTTTGTCAGGTAGAAGACGATCGCTCTTTCGACAATTGTTGACATGGGTTCCGTGTCAACAGCTGAGCGAATTTTGAGCTGGCGATGGAGACCTGGAGGAAGATACAACGTAACCTTTTGCTTGTCTTGCATATAACTTTTCAGTTGTTCTACCCGGGTATATTTCACAGATTATCTGCCTTATTCCGGGCTGTCAAGACATCATGCCAGCATGACGGCAATATTGTTACATTGCTTAATATTTTCCGGCAGAGTCGGGCGCACTAGCGTAAGGAATATAAGCAAGCAGAACGGAGATAGGTTTCGGCGGTGTCCATTGCTAAATACGTTGCCAGAGGCATCCGGCGTCCTAGATCGGTTGTTAGAAGTCATGTTAGAAATCAGAGGGTAGAAGCTTGTGGCAGCTGGCGTGTTGTTGTGTATGCGATCGCGCTCTGTGTAATGCTGTGGAGTTGTCGCGCCTCGGATACCCAGTCGCCAACTTGGAAAACTTATAAAAACCCGCGTTATAGCTTTGAGTTTCCTTATCCCAGTAACTGGATTGCTGCGCCAATGCCAGACAATCGGGATGGAAGAGCTTTTAGAGATCCTCAAGATCCAGAAGTGGAAATATTAGGGGTGGCGGGCGATCGCTTGCCAGAAATTGAACTTGCGCCATCAGGGCAAAAAGCCCCCCATCAATTCACGCAGCAGAACTTTACTACCCAACAAGGAGTTACCGGAAAACTTTACGTAGAACTGCGTTCAGATATCAGTTTGATGCGCCTGACATTGATTCAGGGAAGGATACGCTACTATTGGCAGGGGCGATCGCCCTCTAAAGAATTTCCCAATTATTATCGCTTCTTCTATTACGTTGCCGGACAATACCGCATCCCCTTGCAAGTGAAAGAAAGAGAGGGACAGAGCTTAAGAGAGGGAGATTCCAGCCAGTAATCAGATCGAAATCCTATAAAACTTCAAAACTCTCTAAAAATATAGGACTTTGGCAATTTTTAATTTTAACTTTTACTTTTTAAATTCCGGAAGGGATTAGGATTGGTCTGAGGAAACCCGCCTTATCCGATTCCCCCGCCTTATCCGATTCCCTGCCGATCCGCGTGATTTTGTCCTCAGAATTTATCCTAAGTATAAAGTGCCTTTTAATTCCATGCCCTCCGAAACCGAGTCACCCCAGAATCTACCAATCGAGTCAAAGCCATTGCGGGTTTTGATTGTAGAAGACGATCCCATGATGCAGTTGGGTTTGGAGCAGTCATTAGCCGCTTATCCGCAGTTTACGATTGTCGGACAAGCCGAAGATGGCTATTTAGGCGTTGAAGCTGCTCTTAAACTGAAACCGGATCTGGTAGTTATGGATATTGGTCTGCCAAGACTAGATGGAATTGCTGCCACCCAGCAAATCAAGGCAGCGCTTCCTGATATCCGGGTGGTGGTATTAACCTCCCATACGACAGAAACTGAAATTATTGCCGCCCTTTCTAGTGGTGCGGATGCTTACTGCATCAAAGGTGCCAGTGTCGAACGCTTGCTCTCTGCGATCGCTGCCGCCCAAGAAGGGGCCACCTACCTCGATCCGCAAATTGCACGACGAGTCATTGACCATCTTAAACCGCCTTCAATGAGCGGCAGTATTTCGACACTATCGCAGCGCGAGTTAGAGGTATTGAAATTAATGGTAGAAGGAAAAAGCAATCCGGAGATTGCTACCGTCCTCTACCTCAGCCCCAACACTGTCAAAACCCATGTCCGTGGCATCATGAACAAGCTGTCTGTAGATGACCGGGTTCAGGCAGCTGTCGTGGCGCTTCGTTCGGGACTGGTATGAACTAAATTCTGTAGAAACGCGATTCATCGTATTTCTACAGAAATGTCCGACGCTCCAAGTGATAAACTTGTGCGATTTGATGTCTATTTTCAGTAAACTGTGCTGACTGTTGGTGCGTCGAAACCTGTAGTCTTGGCTCGATTAAAGACTGTCTGCTGGTCAGAGGGGGAGATTTTGTAACCGCCTCTGGCTGAATCAAAATAAGCCCCGTGCGCCGAGCATATAAGTAGAATGACAACATGACCATGCACCCTTGAATTCAGTGTCAGGTCTCAGGTTAAGACAAATAGAAGCGATCGCACTTCATCCCCTTGTCTCACCCAACTGGGTGAACATCAATTCTGTCTTAAGCTAGATGAAAGATTGCCAAGGCTAAGTAAGCTTACGAGTCTTAAGTTGAATTTTGTCCAGTTACTTAGATGGTCAACAATACTTTAAAAAAATCCTATCCATAAAACTCAACTGTTTAAAAAGCCGTAATTATTGAAATAATATAATTTATTTTATCTACCTCATGCTCTTGATTCACTCGAATGGATGATGCCGAGAAAGGATAAACTTTAGAAATCAATAGAAGCCTTTTTAAAAGGGGATAAAAATCAATATCATCCAAAAGAATGAGCTAGTTGGGTGAAGTGGAAGCTGGGAGTTGAACATTACCTTAGTAAGTGTAAGAAACACCAAATCACTTCAAGGAACACTAACCATGCAAGCTCCAATTAATACTCAAGCAAATGCTAACGCTCAGACCAAAAAACCTGTACTTCAGCGCGGTTCCCAAGGAATAGCGGTTGAAGAACTGCAAAGACTTGTAACTCACTGGGGAAGTTATAACGGTGACATTGATGGGATCTTCGATATTGTAGTTGAAAATGCAGTGAAATCTTACCAGCACCGCGTCTTTTTGAAAGAAGATGGCATCGTAGGAAATCTGACTTGGCAGGCTCTTTACAAGGGTGCGCCCGTCAATATGCCAGTGCTGCAAAAAGGTAGCAAAGGTCAAATCGTAGTCACGCTTCAGCGTCTTTTACAGACAACTGGCGATTTTACTGCTGCAACTAGCCCAAACTTCGGCCCAGCAACAGATGCAGCGGTGCGCTCTTTCCAAAGGCGCTCTGGTTTAATTGCGGATGGAATTGTTGGCGATCGCACTTGGCACGCTTTGAGTAAGATTCCTCACTAAAGAAGGAATGTCACTCTCTTGACGCCTCTCCGTGAACGGAGAGGCGTCAAGAAATTTTTCTATAAGGTTGATGAATTAACCGGATTCGATATAACTTCAAAGACTAAAAGGCTAAGAAGCAACCCGATTTAGAGGTAATGTAAACCACAAGGTTGTCCCTAATCCAGGACTGCTATTCGCTCCAATTTCCCCGCCGTGGGCTGTGATAATTTGCTTGCAAAGATACAATTTTAAACCAGTGCCAGTCGAGCAACTGGATCTCGGATCTCGGATATAAAGATCGAATAAGCGATCGCACTCTTGTTGGCTCATCCCAATACCGTTATCCTGAAGCGTGCAACGCAGCATTTGAGTCTCGACAGTAGCGTTTAGCCGTAGGCTCAGTCTAGGCGGATTATGCTTCAAAAGATGATTGAATAAGTTTTCTAAAACTCGCTGTAACTGAGTCGGATCGACGATGACCAAGGGTAAATCAGCGGAAACAAGATTCGTCAGTGTCGCTTGATTTTGCGACAGCATTGGCTCTAAGTCTTGGAGAATCTTTGCAAACAATGTCTTTATTTGAACAGGCTCACGATAGAGGACAATGCCCTCTTCCTCGCTAGAATGAGTTTCTAATAAGGAATTAATCATTCCCAATTGCCGATCGTTCCCTTGAATCATGCGCTCGACAATTGAACGAGAAAGCGTAATTTTTTCCCCTGGCTGATTGAGTAAATTTTTTAGCACCATCACAGTTCCGATTACCGAAGTCCGGAGTTCGTGGGAAACTGTATGTAAAACCACGTCCTTGAGTTGGTTCATTTCTTGGAGTTCTGTCACTGCCTGCTTTAGCTGGGCGGTGCGCTCCTCGACAGTGCTTTCTAGACGGGTATTCAGGGTGGATACTTGTTCGTAAAGTTGTGCTTGTTGAATGGCGATCGCGACTTGGGTTGCTAGCGAACAGAGTAATTCAATTTCAAACTGCTGCCAATGGCGCGACCCACTGCATTGATTAGCGATCAACATTCCAAAAAACTCGTTTCCCACCAGAATAGGAACGCATAAACTGGCTTTAATTTGATATTCGGCGTAGTACGCAGTATGAAAGCGAGATTTAACGACTTTCTGCGTATCATCAATTACCTGAACCTGACCTTGTTTAAAGAAAGATTTAAGTTCTCTAAGGTAACGGTCACTTGTCACCCAGCCGAGAATTGATCGACAATCCGGTACCACTGATTCTGCTACAACCTTGCCTTGAGAATAGGCATCCAAGTGAGCGATGAAAACCCGGTCAGCTTGCAGAAATTGCCGAACCTCCCGAACGGTATTGTTGAGAATTTGATCGAGATCCAGCGATCGCCGGATTCTCAGCGCAATCTCTCCTAGTAAGCGAGCCGCGCTCAGAGCATGGATGCTAGCGCGATCGCGTTCTCCCGCAGCCCGGATTTGAACTTCCGCCTCCTTTCGCCTGGTGATATCGAGAATATATCCTTCGTAGTGGCTGATATTCCCTTGGTCATTGCGGACAACGCTGGTGAATTCGTGAACCCATCGCACCTGACCATCGGAGCGAATTAGGCGATAGTCCTGTTCCTGAAAATTTAAGCCAGCCGCATCATAGGCTTGAGTCTGAGCTTCAACTTGAGCTAGGTCATCGGGATGAATAACGCTACCATACGTCACCCTGCCACTAATGAAGTCATCCGGTTGATAGCCCCACTGACTGATGTTGGGCGAGACATATTCTACAGGTCGATTTTCTTGGGCAACCCAGCGGAAGACTGTAACTGGCCCTCTGATAAATAATCTGCGTTCTCGCTCTAGTGCTGCTTCGGCTCGCTTGCGTTCTGTCACTTCCATCAGCAAGCCATCCCAGAGAATATCACCGTTCGCCTGCTTTTCCGGACGGGAGGCGCATTGTACCCACTTAATTTTGCCAGTAGGCGTGATGATGCGACCTTCCCAAGCCCAAGGTTGCAGCGTGGTGGCAGAAATATCTACAGATTCTTCATACCCTTTGACATCATCGGGATGAATTAAATCCTTAAGCAGTTGAAAATTCGCCTGAATATTTTCTGGTTCTAACTCAAACAATTCTTGGTAGCCGGAACTGGCACAGACGATGGACTCACGACCATCCGGGCACCGCAGGTACTGGTAAATCATGCCCGGTATGTTGGCAACCATTCTTTGAAATCTCGACTCTTGCTGTCTGAGCTTGTCTGTTGTTTTCTGAATCGTTTCAATCTCGCCGTCAGCCAGAATTTTTTTGAGCTTTTCAAAGGCGGCTTCGTCCCGACAACACTCTCGGATGGCTTCTAGATATTCAGGCATTAGCAATTACTTCACTTTTTTTCAACTCAACCATTTTTCAATAATTTCACCGGATGAACAGGCTGAAAACTCTAAAGAATGAAGTCCGAAATCTGAAGAGCCGCGCTTTGCTGTAACTTTCAACTCCTGTTATTCTTCATTTTTCTATAACCTTCATTCTTTAGTATTCCCATCTCCGCTTTAAAAATGCAGTCGATAAGTGATTGTAAGTAAATTGGCACAAAAAATACAAGTTTTAATCGTTTTCCTCTGCCAAAAGGAAGAGTTTTACTGCGATCGCTCAAAGGTTTATTTTCTAATTTAAGATGATGTAAAGCATTTAAGTTTCTTTTAGCGAATCATCCAGTCGGGTGATTTTAAGCCATGCTCTAGTTATTGGTTAGTACCCATGACAAAGGATGAATCAGCGTTATTTCATCCGGCATCTTTATCGGAGAATTGCTATTGAAGGCGAGATACCCGACTTCTCTCGAAGTTGGGTATCTGAAGGGCTAGCATCTTACAAATTAAATAGGATTACTCGATTAAGCCGACCTGAAACAGCTCTTAGACTAATCAGATCCTTCTGCTTCGGGCGACATTGCAAAAGGTAAAGTAAACCAGAAAGTTGCACCGGCTCCTGGGGAGCTAGTCACGCCAATTTTGCCGCCGTGAGCTTGTACGATCTGCCGACAAAGATATAATCCCAAACCGATACCAGTTGAGCGTCTTGCTTGCGAACCACGAACATAAAGTTCAAAAGCGCGATCGCATTGTTCTGGATTCATCCCAACACCGTTATCTTCAATGGTGCAGCGAATCACTTGTTCTTCTATAGTCGCCCTGAGAATCATCGTCAGTCCGGGCGGGTTATGGTTAAAAGCATTAGTGAGCAGATTTTCAAACACGCGCCGCATCTGAAGTGGATCGGCGTTCACTGTGGATAGTTCAGATGGAATTTGATTGATCAGAATTGCCTGATTTTTGACACACAACGGCTCAAAATCCTCAACAATCTCTTGAATGAGAGAGTGGAGTTGGACAGGTTCGCGGTGCAAGGCAAAACCACGCACTTCGCTGGTGTGAACTTCTAACAGGGAGTTAATCAAGCGGAGTTGGCGATCGCTACTTTGAATCATCCGCTCTAAAATTGAGCGAGAAACTGGAATTGTCCTTTGTTCATTGCTATTTGCCAACAAATTTTGCAATACCAGTAACCAGCCAGTAAGCGGCGTCCGCAGATCGTGGGAAACGGCGTGGAGGAAGACATCCTTTAGTTCGTATAGTTCTTGAACTTCCTGCATTTTTTGCTCTAGTTGAGCGGTGCGTTCCCGAACTTGGCATTCCAAGTTAGCATTGAGTTCCTGTACTTGTTGGAAGAGACAAGATTGCTGAATGGCGATCGCGACTTGGGTTCCCAACTGCTCCAGTAAAGCAATTTCCATCGGTTCCCAGCGCCTCGCACCCCTACATTGATGAACAATCAATGCACCTAATAGTCGATCGCCTTCCACGCGAATCGGGACAGCCACGACGGCTTTGACATGATAATCGCGGTAATAGGATGCGATCGCAGGGTGAACTGTCACTTGGGTTGTATCCTCAACGACTCGAACCTGATTCGCCTCAAACAAGGTTCGCATTTCCTCCAGAGAACTTTGATCGTCAAGTACCCAATCTATAATCGGCGCGTAATTGGGTTCAACCGATTCAGCCACTACCCTGCCTTTTTCCGTCACATCTGAAGCGATGAAGACGCGATCGGCTTTCAGAAACGACCGGACTTCCGCCACAGTGGTGTTAAAAATTTCGTCCAAATCCAGGGATTTACGAATCCGCAGCGCCATTTCTGCCAACAAGCGATCGCGTTCTTGCACTAGGCGCTGCGTCATTTCTGCCTGCTTGCGCTCAGTGATGTTATTCTCCTTGCGGTCATCGGAATCAATTAACTCCCCACCACAAGCTGCCAGAATCGCTTCTAGTTCTAATTTAAACAGTCCGCGACAATCGGAACAGGCATCGGGAAGCGCCTGGGAACCCTCTGAACGCTGAAGGAACGGAAAAATCATCCCCGGTACGTTAGCGGTAATTTGTTGCAGCCGTAATTCGCTCTGGCGTAAAGTTTCAGTTGTTTGCTGATGAGCGATCGCTTTCCCAACACTGGCTGCCATCGTTATCAAACAAGCTTCCTCATCCTTTGACCACTGGCGATCGTAGTGACGATCGTCAAAGCCAATTAAGCCCCAAAGTTTGCCATTACAAGGAATTGGGACAACTAATATAGACCGGATTTGCTTGGGTGCTAAAACTTCCGGTTCGCCGTTTGGAAGTTCGCCAATTAAACCCCGAATCGCCTTTCCAGCTTGCAGATCGTCGTACCACCGACTGATGCGATAAGCCGTCAACGCCTGGTTTTGTAGATAGGGATTGTGAATTTGAGGCGTCACAAACTCTTTCGTCCATTCAAATCGCTGACTGAAGGTTAATTCACAGGTTTCCGAATCAGGATGAATCTCAAAAATATAAACCTGATCTGCTCCCGTTACTCTGCCTAAAGTTGCTAAAGATTGATTGACTCCGACTGCAAAATCACTATTTGTCAGCAGTTGGTGAGTCGCTTCTGCCACACCTTGCAGGAGATTAGAGCAATACATGGGACTAGCTTTCACATACGGTGTAGTGGAAACACGCTCCTCTGGATAGGGAATTTTTTGGCTCTGACTTATCGTTTCGTTCACTCTTTAACCCTTTTTATTCGATTGCAGTGGAGGCTTTCATCCTTCGCTCTAAAAGTCTTTTGTTGGGTTGAAAGCCAAAGGCAGCAGTCAGAAGAATGAATCTTCCAAAGGCAGAATTAAAAATGATGAATTTGTCCCCTGATTCACCATCTAGGCTTCAAGATTTATCCTTCCTATTTCCGAAAAAATACGGAGCTATCACCCGATCGGGTTAACCATCTGTAGGAGGGCGATCGCGCCTGCGCCAAGCGATCCTATTTATAGAGGCTCTTCACTTGAGACGCTGGCAGGCACTTCAAATGGCACTAACGACTTTAATTCCCCAAAAACTCTTCTCCAAAATTGCCCCTTTTCAACCCGTACAATTCGCCACCACTTTAGGAATTTTGTCTGCACTGCTGCTGAATACATCTACTTCGACGTTAGCTCAGCCAGCATCCGATATGTCTTCAGAACAACCCAACCAGCAATTAACTGTAGAACGGCAATCAGGAACGTGTCCCGCATCAGTCGGAATTTGGACAGTTTTGCTGCCTTCTGAAGGTGCCGCCGATCACACAGTTGTCGCTGACACGAAAGCGATCGCTAGTAATGGGAAAATTTCGTCTTCAAGCAATACCTTTGTGGAATATGAAGCTCCACTGCAAGAAGCTTATGCCTCCTGTGTCGGTCTAGCAAGTTCTCCAGATTTACACTCTTATAGCTTCGAGTTTCGCAATGGTAAAGTCTATTTTCGAGTGAATCTCGATTGGGTTCCTGGCTATACCAAGATTGTTTCTAAAACCGTGGCATCTGGGCGTCCTTTCGTGCATTGGCAAGCTAGCGAATAAAGGCGTGCAAAATCGCTCAAAATCGCTTTATCTATCAGCTTTTGAAATATCGCTCGTCTTTGTGAAGTCTAGTAGTAAGTGCTAGTTGCGTGCCTTTATCACTGAAGATTAATAATAAAGCGATCGCTTCTTGTCACATAGGAAGCGATCGCTTTATTATTAATCTTATCAACTAATTTTATTAATCCTTGGCGAACCACTCTTGCATTTTCTGCTTTGCAGCTTCTTTTACTTCAGAGTTGATATTCCAAACAATCATACCTAGGGCAGTCGTTAAGGAACCTATATCATCCCCAAATCCTACAGCAGGAAGAAAATCAGGAACAGCATCTACGGGCAATATTAAGTAAGCTAATGCTCCATATACAATTAGTTTTTGGTTAGTTGGAGTGTTTGGATGCTCAGCAGCATAGAAAAGAATTAAAGCGTTTTCAACAACATTTTTTCCAGCTTGCACTGCAAAATTTCCAAGCTTTTCCCAAAACAGATCATCTGAATAAGTAGTTTCAAAACTTGTCTGGGTATTTGCTGTTTCTGATGAAGAGAAGGGGGTGACGGGAATACCTGCTTTTACGAGAACTGAAGTTGCTTCTTTCATGGCATTAACTGCATAATCATCATTTAATCCACGTTCTCGAATCTCTCCCATCTTCTGAACAAATGCCTGTATAGCTTGCACCTGCTCATCTGTGATTTTCAGTTCTGCTTGAGCTAGCTTGATTGCTTTTGCTTCACCAGGGTTAAGAACCTTATCCACCCAAACAAGGTTCAGAATATAGAACATTAAACCAAAGCGAAGCGTATCATCTGCCTTAGACAGTTTTTTTAAAGAGTCTTCTAAAGTAGGAGGAAAAATAGCATAAGACTGCACCTGACGCTTTGTAGATTCAGACATATTATCCAGATCGGGAGTATGTAAAATTAGGTTCAACTCCTCTGGATCAATTGAGCCATCTGCTGCTGCAACTGCAAAAAGCACACCATAAAAGGCTAAGCGATCGTCCTCAGATGTTTGGGGTGAACTCGCTGGCTTTCTGGTGGTTTTTCCAACCGCCATAGCCGTTTCTGTTACTGCTTTACTCGCTTGTGATACAGCACTACTAACAGCTCCCCCAAACCCTGTCGCTGTTTCTGCTGCGGCTTGAGTTGCTTGCGATGCAGTGTTGCCGACAGCTTCTCCAAGATTTGTTGCTGTCTTAGTGATTGATTCCCAAAAATTTGGTGGGGTCATGAGTAATGGGGGAGTAGAGGTGGGATGTAACCCTTGACTCAAAGGATATCTCCCTCTCAACAAACAACGGCTCAGTGTTTTTACCCATGTTGGATGCGATCGCGCAACTGTTGTAGGTAAAAATATCGCCCGAAAGCGCGATCGAATCCAAAAAAAACCGTTCTCTTCAAGAAAACGGGTTTTTAAAAATGCCAACTTCCACCCTAATAACCACTCGCTGCCAAATCTAACTCATGTGCGTAAGCAACCCGTTCCACCCTAGTTTCAATCCTGCCATCTGGATACAGATTAAATAAACGAAATCCTGGCGCTTCCTCATCTAAAGAAAACTGGTGACTGTGAGGTTCAAACTGAATTGAAGTAGAGGGACTACCCAAGTAATGAACCTCACCACGCCGCCGATAAAATTCTTGATGAATATGACCAAAAACAACCAACCGCACCTGAGAATGGCGATCGATGACAGCAAACAGTTCCTCTGAATTTTGTAATGAACTGCCATCCAGCCAATCGGAATCAACCACAAAAGGAGGATGGTGTAAAGCAATTAGGGTAGGACGTTTATCTGCACGCTGTAGCTGATGGTCTAGCCAAGCTAAGCTTTCTGAAGAGAGTTTGCCATGTACGCAACCCGGTACGTGAGAATTGAGCAATAAAAACTGCCACCCTCCCGCTTCAAATGATTTCTCCGGACAAATTGGAGCTTCATTTAATACTTCTTGCATGACCAATGGTTGGTCATGGTTGCCTGGTAGCCAGTAAGTCGGAATTCCTAGAGGACTCAGCAGTTCTGCCAACCGCGTGTAAGATTGCGGCTTACCATCTTGGGACAAATCTCCTGTCAGCAGTAGCAAATCTGGCTGAGGGCGCATTCTTTGCAATTGCTCTAAAACCACATCAAAAGACTTGGCAGTAGGAAGCCCTAGCAATTCCTTTTTGGTATCTGCGAACAAGTGAATGTCTGTAATTTGAGCAATCAGAAGCGGGTTGGCTTGAGTCATAGTTTCTGTAATGAAAAGGTATTCTGGTAGCTGCTCAAAAAATCCTTAGTAAGTAAGTTAGTACAGTTCAGTAGCTTTTTTTGCTAGAACGACGGAGATTTTTCCCTTGGGTACAACCAAAGCTGACGAACGTCCCCAGCCGGAGGCAAGCGTCAACCACTCCGTAAATACACTTACATTTGGCGATTCGTACTAGATTACCGTTTCAGATCATCAAAGACTTGCGATCTAGGAACCCCGTGTCTGTGATCCTCATCACATCAGACAACCCGAATCTGCTTTGAATACAGCGACTCACCTTTCAATTCCTACAGAGTCAATGCGCCCGGAAAAAACTTTGGTATACTAAGAATCTGCAAACGCGGCGGCATAGCCAAGTGGTAAGGCAGAGGTCTGCAAAACCTTTATCCCCCGGTTCAAATCCGGGTGCCGCCTTTTTAATCTGGGATTCCGATCAGACCCCCACTACCAGCGATCGCTTTGCCGATGGCATAGGCGGGGATATTCTGGGATTCAAACCAGTTAATGGTTCGGTCGGCTTGGTCTGGGGGCACGAGGACTACAAAACCGATCCCCATATTGAAGGTATTAAACATATCGGCGGGTTTGACTTCACCAGCATCAGCCAGCCAGTTAAAAATAGGCGGAATCACCCACGATTTAAGATCGAGCTGGATAGATAAATCGGCACCAATACAGCGAGGTAAGTTTTCTGGCAAGCCGCCACCCGTGATGTGAGCCATGCTATGAATATCAAGCCCAGCCTTCCGTGCCGCTAAAACGGGTTTGACGTAAATCCGGGTGGGAGTTAATAAAACTTCCCCAAAATTCTTACCGTCTAAGGGCGCAAAGCCTTCCCCCCTGACCGCTGTTGGGGAGGCGTGCAAGTCAACGCCGCTACGTTCGACAATCTTCCGCACCAGACTAAAACCATTGCTGTGAATCCCTTGACTGGCAAGAGCGATCGCCACATCTCCCTCTTGCACCAAAGAACCATCCAATATCTGGCTCTTTTCTACAATCCCCACACAAAAACCCGCCAAGTCATACTCGCCTAGTTGGTAAAAACCCGGCATTTCTGCGGTTTCTCCTCCCAGTAGGGCACACCCCGACTCACGACATCCCGCAGCGATGCCATCAACCACCTGAGTCAGCTGCTCTGGATTTAGTTGCCCTGTTGCTAAATAATCTAGAAAAAATAACGGTTCTGCGCCACACGTCAACACATCGTTGACGCACATTGCTACAAGATCAATTCCGACGGTGTGGTGAAAGTTGAGCTGATGGGCGAGTTTTAGCTTGGTGCCCACTCCATCCGTCCCTGAAACCAAAACCGGCTCTTTGTATCCAGTTGGCAACTGAAACCAACCGCTAAAGCCGCCCAATCCACCTAATACTTCTGAGCGGTGCGTACTTTGCACCAAACTGCGGATCTTCTCTACAAAACTCCGCCCCGCCTCAACATCTACACCGGCGTCTCGATAATCCATGAATTCAAACCTGTTCAGCAGCGATCAAGAGACGTATTTTACTTGGCTAAGGCGACAGATGGGACAGCGATCGCAATTTTGTCCGCTTGAGCAATCTCGTATTGAGCAATCTCGTGCCCCTACTGAGTAACCAATTATCCACAAACTGGCTCAGCCGTTTATAAATCTCTGATAAAGTTCCGGAAACCTAATTTTTTTCTTAAACCCTATTGACCTCAACATCATAACCGTATTTTTTCGGGAATTCCTATGTAAAGGTCTGATAAAGTTGTTGCTTCCTAGTGGAAATCCCCGATCCCCTTTTCAAAAACTTCATGGTAGTCTGTTGCAGTTCCACAGACCAGGGTGAACACAGAACGAGTACGAGTTATCGATTGGGCAAATGAAGCCGTCTGGCACTACCGCTAGCATTTGGCTCTACGCTCGACCCCCCAGTACTTTTCACTAAGGACTTATGAATCAAAGATTTTTTTTCGGAATGTTTGCAACCCTTTTAACGACTGCCCTCCTGGGTACGACTACATCCAGTTATGCGGAGTCAATCAAGGGGGTTAACCAAGCTTCCGAATCCCGGGTTTCTCAGGCGCAACAGACAAACCAATCGAGAAAGGTAACTAAAAACGACCTTCGGCAAGCAGTCTCGCCCTTACCTGCCGCAACACCGTCAAACCTTCAGCCAACTAACGGTGTCAAATTGGGAGAATACCAGTCTCAAACCGCAATCCGTTGCTTAGTAAAACCTTGTCCAAGCGCAATGGATCGGGCGCTTGTTGCTAAAATTCTTCCCCATGAGTTAAACGGGTATCAGGCAGCAACACTCTATGTCCGCAGTATCCCAGTCTTAACCTTTCTCGGCTCCCGTCTAGCTCCCGCAGAAAGCACAAAAGTAGGAGAAACCCGGAGAAATTCAAACTCTCGTCAGCCAAGGTCAAACCAAGCGGCTGCTAACACTTCTCAGGACGATCCAGTTTGGCGAGCCACTGCTGTTGCTGCGAAGCTGAATCAGTTGAGCCGAGAGCAAGTGGATGCTAAAGCGATCGCAGTCGTTTGGAATGGTGATAAGAGCAACTACAGCATTAAAGTGAATGGCGAGGAACTGGTGCAGGTAAATGGAAAAACAAGACTACCTGACACCACTCGCAACGTTGCCGTCGATGCCTTACAAGCAACCAATCGACTGAGACGCCTAATGGGGAATGCGCCGCCACTACGGAAGATTGCAGGTGTGCCCGTAGCTAAGCCCAAGCCTCGCCAAATTGCCAATCGCCCTCGCTCCTCCAGAGTCGCTAACGAGCGATCGCGCATCGTCCAACAACCATCAAACGCTATTGCCTACAGACCAGTCCTCTCCGAGATTAAGGGCATGGCATCCTGGTATGGTTACGCTGGCAATGGCACTCAAAGTGCCAGCGGTGAAAGATTCAATGAGAATGCAATGACCGCGGCTCACCGTACCTTACCTTTCGGCACCCAAGTGCGCGTGACTAACACGAACAACGGGCGTTCTGTCGTCGTGCGAATCAACGATCGGGGGCCATTTATTCGGGGTCGGATTATTGACGTATCAGCCGGTGCGGCTAGAGTTCTAGGGATGATCAGCAGTGGTGTGGCACCAGTGCGGGTAGAAATTTTAGGCAAACCGCAGAAGGTAGCAGTGGATGAAAACTAACTTGTAGCCAGAAAGATACTTTTAGCCAGAAAGAGGTTAATCCCAGACTCTTGGCATTGAATGCCCTCTTTAACTAAACCACCGAATCCCCTTTTCTGGAGATAGACTACTGGGCAGAGAGTAGTGTTAGTGGTTAGTAGTTAATTACTCGAAAACTAACTACTAACCACTAACAACCAAAAAAGGGGGGTTTGGTGCGCCTGTTTACGACAACTGCTGGATTGCACTGCTACTTGGATTTATACCGGCATCGCTTGAGAATCGGTTTTGTACCGACAATGGGAGCATTGCACGCAGGGCATCTTAGCTTAATCCAACACGCTCGACGCGAGAACGATCGGGTCATCGTCAGCATCTTTGTCAATCCGTTACAGTTTGGTCCAACAGAGGATTTTCAACAATATCCTCGTCGGCTAGAGCAGGATTGGCAATTGTGCGAACAAGCTGGGGTAGATGCGATTTTTGCCCCCACCGCTGAAGAAATGTACGGAATGAGGAATGGGGAAAATACGCTTACACCTGCTCCCGATTCCCCATTACCCATTTCCAAAGACTTAACTCAGGTCGTTCCACCAGAGTCTATGACCTCATTGTTGTGCGGTCGCTCTCGTCCCGGACACTTTCAGGGAGTGGCGACAGTGGTAACAAAACTATTGAACCTAGTACAGCCGACTCATGCTTATTTTGGCGAAAAAGATGCCCAACAAGTGGCAATTATTCGCCGTCTGGTGGCGGATCTCAATTTGCCGGTAGAGATTGTCGGGTGTTCCATCGTCAGGGAAGCGTCAGGACTGGCACTCTCGTCCCGCAATCAGTATCTGAGTGCTGAGCAGAAAGAGCAGGCATCTGTCTTGTATCGCGGCTTACGGGAAGCGCAGAAGAAATTTAAATCGGGCGATCGCGATCGCATTGTTCTCATTGAGGCAGCTCAAAAGGAATTTGCCCTCGTCCCAGAGGTACAGATCGAGTATATTGAACTGGTTCATCCAACAACTCTCATGCCATTAGAAAAAGTTGACGAGGCGGGACTGTTAAGCATCGCGGCGCGACTGGGAACAACCCGCTTGATTGATAATGTAACCCTGCGCGATCGCCAGCCGATTCTGGCGATTGATGGCCCTGCCGGAGCCGGAAAATCAACCGTAGCCCGCACGGTTGCCCAGTCTTTAGGACTACTTTATTTAGACACAGGGGCGATGTACCGCGCCCTGACTTGGCTGGTTCTGGAATCAGGAACCAGCGTCAAAGATGAACCTGCGATCGCCGAATTAGCGAGCAGTTCTCAGATTCAGCTAAGCACCAGTGACGACCTCCAGACGCCAGTGCGGGTTTGGATTCATGACCGTGAAGTCACCCAGGCAATTCGCTCGCGAGAAGTCACAGCTCAAGTATCCGCGATCGCTGCCCAGCCCTATGTCCGTCGAGAACTCGTAAAACAACAGCAGCGCTGGGGCGTAAAAGGAGGCGTCGTCGCCGAAGGACGTGACATCGGCTCCCACGTTTTTCCGGACGCGGAACTCAAAATCTTTTTAACCGCCTCCGCTCAAGCACGGGCGCAACGCCGTCAGCAAGACCTGAAAAACCAAGCTCAGCCAGAGGTCAGTTTAGATCAGTTGGAGCGGGATATTCAAGAACGCGATACTCGCGACAGTACCCGTGCCTTGGCACCCCTGCGAAAGGCAGCCGATGCCATTGAGATCCAAACCGACGGTCTGAGCATTGCCGAAGTCACTGCACAAATTGTCAGCCTTTATCAGCAAAAGCTGTCTGTGCCTGTCTAGCGGCTGCTTTCCGAATTCACGGTTTCACAAAAATATCAAGGACTGTAAAAACTAACTTTCTTCCCCGGATTAACTTCCGGTTGGTCAGTATTCTGCTGTAACCTGCAACAGGGCAGACTTCACTGCCCTGTTCAAAAAATAAGCAATTTAACGATAAATGATATAGTTTTTAGCCTTTAGCGCTCTAGACAGGGACTCTAGAGACGAACAAAGGACAGCAGACGCACGTCCTCTAGCTAGCACAGTCATGCTCTCGCGAGTCGCGCCGCTAGCTGTGAAAAATTTTCGAGAAGAATTTTCGGGAAGTATGGTGTCTGGAAGTGGCGGAAGATGAATTGCCGCCCGGGTGAAAGGAGGAGTGGAGGGGACTTAACGTGGCAAAGTATGACAGATTTCTCTGGCGGGAAAAAACAACATTAATTGCTCTGGCTGCGGCTGCTAGTAGTTTTATAACTGGTCTCATGTTGCCAGTAAACCAACAAGGTAGCGATCCAGAAATTCTTCTATCCGCTACTGAAAAAATGGGGCATCACACCCCCGAAAAAAGTGGCATTGATATCCAAGCTTTAAAGGCGCAGCGAGATGAGGCATTTGTCAAGGTATTTTCTCGATTAGAACAGGAAGCACAAGACAGACGCCTGATGCTTTCTGTACCTAAGCAGTTTCAAGGGAAAACCTTTCAGGAAGTAACACTCAGCAGCAAAGAGAAAGTCATCGCCCTGACATTTGATGACGGCCCTTGGCCTAAAAGCACGTTGGAAGTGCTGGAAATTCTTAAGAAGAATAACATTAAAGCAACGTTCTTTATGGTGGGGAAGAACGTGAAAAATTTTCCCCATTTGGCGCGGCAGGTTGGCGTGGATGGTCACGCGATTGGAAATCACACTTGGAGCCACCCTTACCAGCGCTTCAACGAAGCTGGAGCTTCCAGTGAAATTGACCGTACATCCGACATGATTTATCAAGCTACAGGCATCAAGACAACTCTATTTCGTCCACCCGGAGGTCATCTTAACAATGGATTAGCCGCCTACGCCCATAAGAAGAACTACGCGGTTGTAATGTGGTCTTCTGACTCGAGAGACTATAGCCGCCCTTCGGTGCCAATATTCCTCAAGCACGCGCTAGCAGGAATCACACCAGGTGGAATTGTCCTGATGCACGACGGCGGCGGCAATCGCGACCATACGGTGCGGGCTTTACCCCAACTAATCACCGAATACAAAAAGCGTGGCTACAGGTTTGTCACGGTTCCTGAACTGATGGAGATGCAAGACAAAGAAGTTAAGTTAGCATCTGCTGCTAAATCAGCTCCTCCGAAAGCTCAACCGGCTAATCCAAAACTGAATAAGGGAAGATAATATTTCCTCTTTTCAGGCCCGATACAGAGTGGCTGGAGATTAGGAAAAAATTTAAAATTTTGAGTGGTGAGTTTTGAATTCAAGAAATTTATTTTCACTCATCACTCTGATTACCGCTAATCTGTACGATATAGATTACCGCTAATCTGTACGATATAGCAGGCATTTATAGAATTTATAGAGAAAATTTCTTCTCTATGATGCTGGTAAGGGGAACTCGATGGTTCCCCTTCACTTTTTAGTGCTTATTGCACCGAGCTAAGCACCTTTTCGGGTGTTGCTTCAGGATTGGCTTCTGGAGAATCAGCCTCGGAGGGAGGCACGACCTGCCAGAATTTGGCTAGAGACTCAGCCCAGTTGGCTAAGATATCTTTCGCCTTCTGGCTACCTGCACGTTCGGCGTGCAGCTCAATTAGCTCTTTGAGTTGTTGCTCACCGGCAGGGGTCCTGACTCGTTGCAGCTTGACAATTTCTGGATTTACCTTGGATGTAAAGCTGCCATCTTCATCTAGGAAGTAAGCTAAACCCCCGGTCATCCCAGCTCCCACATTGCGCCCTACTCTGCCCAAGACGACAATCACGCCGCCAGTCATGTATTCGCAACAGTGGTCGCCTGCACCTTCGATTACTGCCATGCCCTTGGAATTGCGAACGGCAAAGCGCTCACCGGCTTGACCATTGGCAAGCATGATGCCGCCCGTGGCACCGTAGAGACAGGTGTTGCCGACAATAACGTTCTGGGCAGGATCGTAGGTGGCTGATTGGGGCGGCTTGATAACAATTTCGCCACCATGCATCCCCTTGCCTACGTAGTCATTTGCTTCGCCTTCTAGGTTGAGGGTGATGCCAGGGAGGTTGAAGGCACCAAAACTTTGACCCACACTGCCTTGGAAGTTGAGGGTAATACTGCCACTCCAGCCGGTGTTGCCATATTGAGACGCGATCGCTCCCGCAATCCTTGCCCCAATCGTCCGGTCTGTATTCACCACGGTTACAGTTTTGGTCACGCTCGACTGGTTTGCGATCGCATCCTGAACTTCCGGGTCATTAAGCAGTTGGTCATCTAAAACGGGACCATTGCTATGAACTGCGTCGTGAACCAGCCAGGAACGGTCTTCACGGGTATCAGGAAGACGAATAAGGCAATCTAGATTCAGCGCTTGTGTCTTAGTGAGTTCTGTTGGGCGCACCTTCAAGAGGTCGGCTCGACCAATGATGTCGTTGAGCGACCGATATCCTAACCGAGCCAAGAGACTCCGCACTTCTTCTGCTGCAAAGTAGAAGAAGTTGACGACGTGTTCTGGCATTCCGGGGAAGCGCTTCCGCAAGTTTTCTTGCTGAGAAGCCACGCCTACGGGGCAGTTATTCGTGTGGCAAATCCGCGCCATAATGCAGCCTTCGGCAATCATGGCAATGGAGCCGAAGCCGTATTCTTCTCCGCCCATTAAAGCGGCGATGACGACATCCCAGCCGCTCTTAAAGCCACCATCTACTCGCAGAATCACGCGATCGCGCAAGCTGTTTTCCATCAGGACGCGATGTACTTCGGTTAACCCCAGTTCCCAAGGGCTTCCGGCGTGCTTAATCGAACTGAGTGGAGAAGCGCCTGTGCCCCCATCGTGACCGGATATCTGGATAACATCGGCATTTGCTTTGGCGACCCCAGCCGCAACCGTACCAATGCCGACTTCTGCCACCAGCTTCACCGATACCCCCGCTTTCGGGTTAATTTGGTGCAGGTCAAAAATTAACTGCGCCAAATCTTCAATTGAATAGATATCGTGGTGTGGCGGCGGCGAAATCAATGTTACCCCAGGCTTGGAACGGCGCAGCATGGCGATGTAGGGGCTAACTTTTGTCCCCGGTAGCTGACCGCCTTCTCCCGGCTTGGCACCTTGGGCGATTTTGATTTCAATTTGCTTGGCGCTCATTAGGTACTCAGGGGTGACGCCAAAACGACCGCTAGCGACCTGCTTAATCGAAGAAGAAGCCGTATCCCCATTCCTTAACCCTTTCAGATGTGGCAATACCTGGGAATGACCCATTTCATCGACATCATCGAGGACTTTGTAACGAACCGGGTCTTCGCCGCCTTCACCAGAGTTGGATTTACCGCCGATGCGGTTCATGGCGATCGCCAGGGTTTCGTGCGCTTCCCGCGACAACGCCCCTAAAGACATCCCACCCGTGGCGAAACGCTTGAAAATTTCCTCGACTGGCTCTACTTCTTCCAGTGGAATAGAGGGGCGATCGCTCTCCAGATCCAGCAAATCCCTAAGCGCCGTTACGGGTCGCCCTTGCAAGTGCTTTTGATACACTTCGTAGTGGTCGTACTGCGGGTTCTTCACCGCTTGATGCAGCGACTTGGCAACTTCCGGACTGTTCATGTGGTACTCGCCCCCTGGACGGTACTGCACAAAGCCACAGTTCTCCAGCTTTTTGCGCGGCACTTCTGGGAAAGCCGCCGAATGGAAGGACATTACTTCTTGGGCTAGTTCTGCCACACTCAAGCCACCCAAGCGCGACGCCGTTCCAGCAAAGCCGAGCTTCAGTAAATCTCCTCCAATCCCAATTGCCTCAAAAATTTGTGCCCCTTGATAGCTAGATAGCAGAGAAATCCCCATTTTTGAGAGAATTTTCAACAATCCAGCTTCTACGGCTTTGCAGTAATTTTTTTGTGCCTGCTCTAAGCTGATACTCTTGATTCTGCCCCGCTGCATCATATTTTGCGTCTTACTGTCGCTCCACCAATGACGCACGGTTTCCAGAGACAGATAAGGACAAACCGCAGAAGCACCGTAGCCAATTAGACAACCAAAGTGGTGCGTACTCCAACACTGAGCGGTATCGACAATTAGAGATGCCCTCGTCCGCAGACCCTGCTGGATCAAGTGGTGGTGTACTGCCCCTACAGCTAAGAGCGGTGGAATATAGCTAGATTCAGCACTGATACCAGTGGCGATGCGATCGCTTAAAATAATTATCTCTTTCCCAGCCCGGACTGCTTGTGCCGCTGCTTCGCATAAGCTTCTAACTGC
Source organism: Coleofasciculus sp. FACHB-1120 (assembly GCF_014698845.1). Lineage (NCBI taxonomy): Bacteria > Bacillati > Cyanobacteriota > Cyanophyceae > Coleofasciculales > Coleofasciculaceae > Coleofasciculus > Coleofasciculus sp. FACHB-1120. The sequence continues at coordinate 327,145 of NZ_JACJTV010000002.1, forward strand.
TGCCTCTAAACCTTCTGGCCCTTTCTCAATTTCAAACAGCGTTGAGAACTGCTCTGTCTGGAAAGAGGAAGCGCAGATTTGCTCTAGTTGGGCTTCATTCAGAACCGGAGACTCTAACTTCAGCAACCGGGCATACTCTGGTTTCACTTCCAAGAGATTTCCCCGCTTACCCAGAGAAACCGACAGCGACATCACCATGCCTTCGCGCAGCGGATCAATGGGCGGATTTGTCACCTGGGCGAAGCGCTGCTTGAAATAGTCATAAAGCAAATGCGGCTTTTGTGACAGCACTGCGAGGGGAATGTCATCTCCCATGCAAAACGTCGGTTCTTTCCCAGAAGACGCCATTTCCTCAATGACCATTTCCACATCTTCGGTGGTGTAGCCAAAGGCAATTTGCTGGCGCAGCAAGGTTTGGCTATCCAGCTTTGGTTCTGGTGCAAAAGGCTCCGCTGCCAGATTTTGTCGGTGAGACGCTAGCCACTCTCCATAAGGATGGGTAGCCGCAATCCGTTCCTTAATCTCCCAATTTTTTTGAACTTCGTGGGTTTCCAGGTCAACGGCGATCATTTGACCTGGCCCCAAGCGACCTTTTTCCAGAATCTCTGCTTCGGGCAAATCGACCACACCGGCTTCGGAAGCGACGACGACGTAGCCATCCCGCGTGATGCTGTATCGAGCCGGTCGCAGACCGTTGCGGTCGAGGGTCGCCCCTACTTTTTTCCCGTCGCTGAATACTAGCAGTGCTGGGCCATCCCAAGGTTCCTGAAGCCCGTTGTAGTATTCATAAAAATTAACAATTTCTGGACGCTCCAACAATTCCGGCTGATTTTGGTACGCCTCTGGCACCATAATCGTCAAGGCTTCCAGGGGACTCCGACCCGTGCATACCAGCAACTCTAGTACGTTGTCAAGAGTTGCCGAGTCGCTATTATCGAGATGAACGAGTGGCTTGAGGTCGTTGATGCGTTCTCCCCAAAGCGGGTGCTTCAGCTCTGCCTCTCGCGCCATCATCCAGTTAATATTCCCCAACAGCGTATTAATCTCGCCGTTGTGCCCCAAAAGCCGCATTGGCTGAGCCAGAGGCCATTTGGGCAGCGTGTTGGTGCTGAAGCGGCGGTGATAGACCGCAAAGGCGCTCTTATAAACTGGATTTTTTAAATCTGTATAAAATTCTCCCAGCACGGCGGAGCGCACCATGCCCTTATAAACGATGGTGCGGCTAGAGAACGAACAGACGTAAAAATCTTCCGACCATTCTAGATCGAGGTCGCTATTGGCCTTGAGTGCCTTGCTGATACGGCAGCGAGCCAAATACAACTTTCGTTCCAGTTCATCTCCCTGCAAATGGGTCGAGGTACAGATCAGCTGCTCGATTCGTGGCTGGTTCTCTTTCGCCTGTACCCCTAGCACCTGGGGCTGTACCGGCACCTCTCGCCATCCCAAGACAGTTAATTCTTCCTGCTCGAGAGTTTTCTGAACAATGTCCTTGGCTCTGCTGGCGGCTTCGGTATCTTGGGGTAGAAATACCATTGCAACCCCTGTCTGCTGAGTTGGGGGCATTTCTATGCCTTGAGTCGCCAACCATTCTCCCAGCAGTTCCCACGGAATGGCGGTCATCAAACCGGCTCCATCCCCAGAATCCTGGTCAGCACTACAACCGCCCCGGTGTTCTAAGCAACTCAGGGCAGACAAGGACTTCTCGACTAATTCATGCTCTGGGGTTCCCTGCGGATTGGCAATGAAGCCGACGCCACAGGCATCTCGCTCCTCTACCAACCATCGCGGGCCAGGAGAGGTTTCTGCCCCCTTTAGCGTTCCCTGTAATTGTTGATTATCATTCACACTCCTGTTGTCCATGAGCTGATCCACGTTTTTCCTTTACTTACTGATACAAATTTCCCGTTCTCAGGTAGTTAACCCTGTGGCAAGACTTTACTAAACAACAGGATTAAAAATTGTCAAACAATGACAAAACTCGTCATCAATGTATTTAAACACTCATTTCAGTCTTCTCTCGCCGAGACTAGGTGATGCCTCCAAAGGCTGATTTATCGAGATATAGATGCCATTTGACCATGAAGGCTGCAACTGAATGACATTACTATTTTTTCTACTTTTTTGCGCTAGAGCCAAGGGTGACAAAACTGGTTGCCAGAGCGATCGCTTCCCGCAAGGTGCTGTTAAGAACCTCGTTCTAACCCGATTCCTATCCCAGCAGCCTACAAGAGTGACGGATTAGACATCTTATCATTATTTTCAAGATGCCTAACATAAATACCCGACGCCGGTCAAGGGACTGATAAGCATCCCCAAGACATAGAGCTAGGATAAACAAATTGTAGGGGCTATCGTCAACACCAAGTCTAGCCTGGGCTATGTCTTTAGCCGCTGCATTGAGAGCAAAGACTTCGCCTTATTGAGTTGTTGAATAAAGCGTTTTTCCGAACCCTGCGGTTATGCTTTTTATTATGAAGCTAAAAAAGCGGGCTTGAGAAGATAAAGTCATTGTTTTTTGATAGTTGTGCTGCTGACGCGCTGAGTTATTTTAGAAGTCGTGACTCTGTAGACACGCATCCAGCATTATCCAGGTGTATGGCAAATACGCCGCTACAGAAGAGCCGCCCTATTTATTGATGTTGTCGAATGATCAGGAGAACGACGTCACAGAGTGAGACGTTCGATGGTGTGGCGGGCATAATTGCCCCCGGTCGCCTAATCGCTTTCTCGCTCCCGTCCATTATTGCCCTCTCAGTTTACATGGCGACTTCTTCCCCGGTCGGAAGCACTAAAGAGCCGGTGCTAAAGGTACGGGAGAGGGAAGAAAAGAGCCAGATAGCACCACCGACTGCCAAGCAGCTGCCCGTAGCCCCCCATAGGCTCCCCCCCAAAGGATTACAGTTTTATGCCGCTCTCAGCAGCTCCTCGCCCAACCAGTTGCCCCATCAAGGATTGGCTGTTGCAGCTCCCACTGGGAAACTTCAAAAATTACCGGCACCGGAATTGCCCCTAACCACACAGGCGTTGGTGCCTTCAGCATCGCCTCAGATTTCTCGGTTGGGTTATCAAGTTTCTATCAATGGTCGCACCTTGCCAGCCACTTGGAGTCAGTGGCGGCTGGGGGCATCTATCCGCACCGGAATTACCGATGCCGGAATGGCTCAAACATTGGGGGTAGAGCTTTTAAATACTGGGGATGCCACCAGTCAGCCGGTGCAGTGGTTTTCCCAACCAGCAACGCAACCGCTAATGTTGGCGACGCAGGCACTGGGGTCGTATCGCTATCTAGATATTACCGATTTCGCCCAGAGAGCGGGTTGGCAGCTTGAGGTAAAGGGCACCAAGCTCTTAATTTCCTCTAAGCCAGCACAAGTGGCAGAGATTCAATCAACGCTGCAACCGAGGGGTTCGCGGATGACCATCGATCTCGATCGTCCGACGCCGTGGCAAGTGAGAAAAGAAGGTGAGGAATTAGTCGTCACAATCGATGCAGCGGCTGCTCCTGGTCTTCTCCAGCGTTTTTCTTCCGATCCACCAGTACCGCTGCTACAGGCTCCGAAGCAAGGGAAGGTTACAGAGAGGGACAGGGAAACAGAAGGAGAGATTCCCGCGATGGTTCCATTTCCCCATCGCTCGAAATTACCGACTCCTGTGCTGGCATCGATTCGGAACCAGACCCAAATCCGCATCAACATTCCATCTGGTCTATCTCCTCGCTTTTCCACCCTCCCCAACCCGAATCGATTGATTATCGATTTTCTTCCAGAGGCAATGGTAGAGCGAGATATTCTCTGGGCGAAAGGCATCCGCTGGCGACAGCAATATGTGAGTTTGGGTTCTTCCCGATTTCCAGTAGTTGGGCTGACACTGAATCCTCGTCTTCAGAGGGGTGTAAACTTGCCGCTTTTTAAAATTAAACCGATCTGGAGCCATCCTTCCAAGATGGAGGGAGTCGCTCCTCTAAGCGAGACAGCCCAGATGTGGCACGCCTCGGCGGCAGTCAACGGGGGCTTTTTTAATCGCAAGAACCAGTTGCCTTTAGGCGCAATTCGGCGGGATGGGCGCTGGTTATCTGGGCCGATTCTGAATCGGGGCGCGATCGCCTGGAATGATACGGGAGCGGTGAAAATCGGGCGACTGGCGCTCCAAGAAACTTTAATTACCGCAACGGGTGCGCGGTTGCCGATTCTTTTCCTCAACAGTGGCTACGTCAAGGCAGGGATTTCCCGCTATACCCCGGAGTGGGGAGCGACCTACACGCCTCTCATTGATGATGAAATTATTGTCGTTGTCCAGAACAAGCAAGTCACCAACCTTCTACCTGGAGGGATTGCGGGTAAAACTGCCTTCCCCATTCCTCGCGATGGTTTCTTACTTACCCTACGCGCCAACCGAGGGCCAGCCGGTTCTCTCCCGCTCGGCACAAAAGTACGGGTAGAGGGTGCAACGGTTCCTGGAGACTTTAACAGCTACCCGCAGATTGTCGGTGCTGGTCCTCTTCTGCTACAAAATCGGCAAATTGTGCTGAATGCTAAAGGCGAACAATTTAGCGACGCCTTTGATAAGCAAGCCGCAATTCGCAGTGCGATTGGAACGACCGCAGACGGCAACCTGATGATTGTTGCTGTTCACAATCGCGTCGGGGGAACCGGGCCTACCTTGAGAGAAATGGCTGCCCTAATGCAAAAAATGGGCGTGATTGACGCCCTCAACCTCGACGGTGGCAGCTCTACCAGCCTCTACTTGGGGGGACAGCTCCTAGATCGCCCTCCCTCCAGTGCCGCCCGCGTTCACAACGGTCTTGGGATCTTCTTCCAGCCTAGCCGGTAGCTACTGACTTAGGAATCTTTGGCGATTTAGGCAAATTGTCAACCGTTAAAACTTCTATGAAGACTTGATGTAGATTGCTGGAATTGCGTAGTTTACGGTTACAACAGCCTGGTTTGATTTGCTATGTTTGGCAAAGATTACCTCAATGTGTCAGCGATCGCTCACCACCATCGTCCATTCTCAAAATGTATTCACCATGCTGATAAAGCAACGGTTTTAAGGAGAAACAACCAATGGCTCAGGCGCAAGAAATTTCTCAGACTTCTACCTTCCCCTTACCCAGTTCGATAGCGACCAACGGCATTGCTGCAACGGAATTGCGCCCTTGGGGTTCTTTCACGATTCTGGAAGAAGGGCGAGGCTACAAAATTAAGCGTATTGAAGTGAAGCCTGGCCACCGACTCAGCCTGCAAATGCACTACCACCGCAGCGAACACTGGATCGTGGTTTCAGGCACAGCAAAGGTTGTTTGCGGCGAGCAAGAATTGACTCTGAGCAGTAATCAATCGACCTATGTTCCTCAATGCCACACTCATCGCCTAGAAAATCCAGGTGTGATTCCCCTGATATTAATCGAGGTTCAGAATGGGGAATATCTGGGAGAAGATGACATTGTTCGTTTTCAAGATGACTACGCCCGCAGTCAGCAGGCAGCAAAAAAAGTAGGCTAGCGTTAAAATTGGGTAGATCGTCGATCGACTGCCCTGTTTCAGTATTTTATTGAAAGCAAATTCCTAGGGCGTGCTTCCATAATCAGGTGGGAGTCGCCCTAGATTGTTTCCGGAAGGTGTGCGATCGCGCCGAAGTGTACAATTTATGTTTCATTCATTTGTTGCACTTCTCAGGCTGTTGTCATTCCTGGACGAGTCAGGAGTCATCTAAAGCGAGACAAGTGTTTCTACTCAGTTAGGCAATCGGTGAAACTGGAAAAGCTTCCTGATTACTCTTTCAGGGGTAGCGGTTAGGCGTTAAAACATCTAAGGCTAGCAAGCAAAACCAGAGCCTTGGGGACTAATCTAGAATAACTGCCAGAACACTGCATCTACCTCATGCTGGGAAAAACGCTCAGTGGTCGCTACCAAATAATCAAGCACTTGGCAGGCGGGGGGTTTGGCCAAACTTACCTTGCCGAAGATCAGCAGCTACCGGGCAATCCAAAATGTGTCGTTAAGCAACTCAAACCCAAAGCTAGCGATTCCTTAACTTTGGAGGTAGCCAGACGTTTATTCGATCGGGAAGTTCAAGTCCTCTATCGTTTAGGCAGTCACGATCAAATTCCACAACTTTTAGCTCATTTTGAGGATGAGCAAGAGTTTTATTTAGTACAAGAATTCATCGAAGGCGATGAACTCAAACAAGAATTACCCCTTGGGAAGCAATTAAGTGAGGACTTAGTCCTTGTCCTTTTACAAGATGTCTTAGAAATCTTAGTGTTTGTCCATCAACAAGATGTCATTCACCGGGATATTAAGCCGTCAAATTTAATTAGGCGCAAGCAAGATGGCAAATTAGTCTTGATTGATTTTGGAGCCGTTAAAGAAGTCGGTACTCAGACAGTGAGTGCCGCAGGGGAGACAACTTTAACGGTGGTTATTGGTTCGCCCGGTTATATGGCAAATGAACAACTCAGCGGTAAACCCCGATTTAGCAGCGATATTTATGCTGTAGGGATGCTGGGAATTCAAGCTCTCACCGGATTACCGCCATCCCAACTGCCAGAAGACTCCAAAACCAGTGAAATTTTATGGCGCGATCGCCTGTCAGTGGGGAAGCGCTATACGGTGCCCCTACTAGACGTTTTAGACAAGATGGTGCGCTATGACTACCGCCAACGCTACCAAACAGCAATCGAAGCTTTGCAGGCGCTCCAGCAGTTCAATACTGATGTCGTAACGGAGCAGATGCCATCCCCGACTGATAATGTCAGGTCATTACCGACGGATTCTTTGGTGCCTGTCACGCAGACTGTGTCGATTCAAATCTCATCAGCAGTGCAACCGATAAACCAGAATTCTTCTGTGGCAACATCGGTCATGCCAAAAGCACCACCCAAGCCTGCTCAAAAAGGGATTTCTCGTATCCCAAATAAGGCTCCTCTACTAATCAGAATTGGCGCAGGTATTGCCACGGCTCTAGTTCTGACAGTCGGAATTTTCTATTTTCAAAAATCTCCTAGCATTGGGGAAAAACCCCAAAAAATTGCTTTGATCAGGACGCTCCCCGGTCATGCAGGCGGCGTTACATCGATTGCACTTAGCCCGGATGGTCAGTTCCTTGTCAGTAGCAGTCTCGACCAAACGATTAAGATTAGAAACCTTCGCACCAAAGAAATCATTCACACGTTGACTGGGCACTCAGGATATGTTTATTCTGTTGCCATCAGCTCGGATGGTCAGACTCTCGTTACTGGGAGTGCCGATCAAACGATTAAGGTGTGGAACCTGCAAACGGGGGAACTGCTTCGCACTCTGGACGGCCATTCCGGGGAGGTGTATTCTGTTGCGATTAACCCCGATGGTCGGACACTCGTTAGCGGTAGTCAGGACAAGACCATTAAGGTGTGGAACCTGCAAACGGGTGAATTGGTGCGAACGTTGACCGGGGTAAAAGAAGGGCTAGATGAGGGCGTTCGGAATGTTGCCATTAGTCCAGATGGACAAACCCTGGTCAGCAGTAACGTTTATGACATCAATGTGTGGAATTTGGAGACGGGCGAACTGCGCCGCACCTTTGGGGGACATATCGAGGCAGTGAGGGCGATCGCAATTAGCTCGAATGGTGAGACCCTGGCGAGTGGCAGTCCAGATGGAACCACAAAATTGTGGAGTTTACAAACAGGTGAACTCCTGAATACCTTTCCTCATGGATCTCGATTGCCGAATGGCTCTTTTTCCGGGGGGGTGTATGCGGTTGCGCTCAGTCCAGATGGTCAGATGCTCTTGAGTGGCAGTGGTATTGGGGAAAACAGTCTGAAATTGTGGAATCTGCGGACGGGAGAATTGATCCGCACTCTGACGGGGCATTCCAACACAATTTTCTCAATTGTCATTAGTCCAGATGAACAGACGATTTACAGTAGTAGCCTGGACGGAACGATTAAGGTTTGGCGCGTGCCCTAAAGCACTCCGTGGTTGGGGAAACAAGGGGCGAATAGCGATCGCGTTAGCGAAGCGAGGCGTTAGCCTAGCGCTGACTTGTCAGTTCGCGCACTCTGTGGATTTCCCGATTCTCAAGGCTAAACTATCAGACAACTACACTGTACAAATGTCATGCTGGGAAAAACGCTCAGTGGTCGCTATTACATCGTCAAACACTTGGGAGGCGGGGGTTTTGGTCAAACTTACCTTGCTGAGGATCGGCAGCTACCCGGCAATCCACTGTGTGTTGTTAAGCAACTCAAACCCCAAACGACCGACCCCTTAACTTTGCAGGTGTCGCAACGTTTATTCGATCGAGAAGCCCAAGTCCTTTACAAGCTGGGAAAACACGATCAAATTCCCCAACTTTTGGCTCATTTTGAACAAGAGCAAGAGTTCTATTTAGTACAAGAATTTATCGAAGGGCATGAACTCAAGCAAGAATTACCTGTTGGCAAGCAGTTGAGTGAAAATCAGGTGATGACCCTCTGTGGGGGAATTTTAAAAATATTAGAATTTGTCCATCAGCAAGAGGTCATTCACCGCGATATCAAACCTTCAAATTTAATTAGACGCAAACCAGATGGAAAGATAGTTTTAATTGACTTTGGGGCAGTTAAACAAGTTAGCGCTCAACAAACTAACGCTGAAGGAAATACAACTTTAACGGTTGCGATTGGTTCGCCCGGTTACATGGCGAATGAACAACTCGGCGGCAAACCGCGATTTTGCAGCGATATCTATGCAGTGGGAATGATTGGTATCCAAGCCATTACAGGGATACCGCCCAGCCAGTTACCAGAAGATCCCATAACCAGCGAGATGATTTGGCAGGACAAGGTGCAAGTCAGCCAGCCGTTCGCAGATGTTTTGGACAAAATGGTGCACTATGACCACCGTCAACGCTACCAAACAGCAACCGAAGCTTTGCAAGCACTTCAATGGGTCAATTCTCAACAGTCAACGAGGACTTATCATGTACCGCCCACACAAACCCTAACGCCACCAGCAGCCACGAATCAACCACTCGTCACCTCTACACAACCACCTCAAACCTCCCCAATTGAGTTACAAACCAACCAGGACGCGGTTGCTGAGTTATCGGTATCCCCGGCAGATGCACCCCTTGGCAATGCTGGTATTGCGACTCCTCGAAATAAATCTCGTCGGCTGATAGGAATTGGAGCCGGTATTGCCACTGCTTTCGCTCTAACAGCGGGGATTTATTACTTTCCAAAACAAAGTAATTCATTGCCATTATTACAAATCGCAAATAGTCCATCACCGTCGTTACAAAAACTGAATAGTTCTTGGGGTCGGATAGAAAATATTGCTTTAGCCAATACTTTTATTGGGAATTCAAAAAATGTTTATTCGGTTGCGATTAGCCCGGATGGTCAAACCCTCGCAAGCGGTGGTGACGACAACACTATCAAGCTGTGGAATTTAAGGACGAGACAACAACTGCAAACTTTCAAAGGTCATTCAGACTGGGTTTATTCTATTGCCTTCAGCCCTGATGGGCAGAAGATAATAAGTAGTAGTGGTGACGGAACCATTAAAGTGTGGAATTTGCAGTCTGGGCAACTACTGCAAACCCTCAACTCAGGATCTGAAGACCGGGTTTATTCGATTGCGATTAGCCCAGATGGACAAACTCTCGCCAGTGGGAGTAAGGACAAGACAATCAAGCTGTGGAACCTGGGTACGGGGCAACTGAAAAATACTCTTAAGGGGCATTCAGGCTTTATTTTATCGGTTGCGATCGCTCAAAATGGACAAACTCTTGTCAGTGGCAGCGATGACAAAACAATCAAAGTGTGGAATCTGTCCACAGGTACCTTGATTAGCACCGTCTCTGAGCCTTCAAACAATGGTGTTCCTGCTGTCGCTATTAGCCCAGATAGTCAGATTCTCGCCACTAGCAACATTTCCGATAAAGTTTATCTATGGAATCTGCAAGAGCTTTTGAAGGGTTGTAAAGGCGCACAGCCATGTAGCCCTACACAAACTATCTTTGCCCATAAAGACTATGTTAATTCGGTTGCTTTCAGTCCCGATGGCCAGACTCTCGCGAGTGGGAGTCGGGACAATACAATCAAGCTGTGGAATCCACAAACAGGAGAGCTGAAAAGCCCGATTTCTAACCGTTCAGGCGCTGTAAATTCTGTTGCTTTCAGTCCTGATGGGAAAACCCTGGTCAGCAATGGTGAGGAGGGGAAAATTGAGGTTTGGCAATCGTCGCCCTAAAATATTGAGGATCTGGGGATAATTTTTCTAGAAAGCCTAGAAAGCGATCGCCTAAAACATTCACCATTTTTCTTGCAGCTTTTCTAGATTCCGGATAGTCAGACTCATGGGAACCCTCTTCTGCACCGCTCTGAGGCGATGGCTATCGTATCCTCAATTGCTGAACCGACAATTTGCCAAAATGGGATTGTGAACCATTCCCCGAAACAATTGACTCAGCGCCCTATTTATCTCGATTGCCACGCAACGACACCTCTTGATGAGCGGGTGTTAGCAGCAATGCTGCCTTACTTTACCGAGCATTTTGGCAACCCTGCCAGTATTACCCATGTCTACGGCTGGGAAGCGGAAGCTGCTGTTAAACAAGCAAGAGCAATTTTGGCAGACGCGATCAATGCCACACCGGAAGAAATTGCCTTTACTAGCGGTGCGACAGAGGCGAATAATTTAGCCATTAAGGGTGTCGCGGAAGCTTATTTTCAGAAAGGACGCCACATTATTACCGTAGAGACGGAACATAATGCGGTTCTCGATCCTTGTGATTATTTGCGATCGCTTGGTTTCGAGGTGACTTTCCTCCCAGTCCAAAGCGATGGACTTATTGATTTAACCCAGTTACAGAAAGCGATTCGTCCGGACACGATTTTAGTTTCGGTGATGGCGGCGAACAACGAAATTGGAGTGATACAGCCGTTAGCAGAAATTGGGGCAATTTGTCGCCAGCATCAGGTACTTTTCCATACGGATGCAGCGCAAGCAATTGCCAAAATTCCCCTAGATGTAGCGGCGATGAACATCGGTCTGATGTCAATGACTGCCCATAAAGTCTATGGCCCTAAAGGAATCGGCGCTCTTTACGTCCGACGCCGCAACCCTAGAGTCCAAATGGCACCCCAAATGCATGGAGGCGGACATGAGCGGGGGATGCGCTCTGGTACTCTTTATACACCGCAAATTGTTGGGTTTGCCAAGGCAGTAGAACTCGGACTCACGGAACTGGAATCGCAGACGCAAAGCCTCACCGAGTTGCGGGAACGCTTGTGGAAGCAACTAAGCGGTTTGACAGGGATTCATTTAAATGGGCATCCCACCCAGCGACTATCAGGAAACCTTAATATCAGTGTCGAGGGTGTAGATGGTGCGGCGCTCTTACTAGGATTGCAACCAGTGGTAGCAGTGTCTTCTGGATCGGCTTGTACCTCTGTCAAAGTGTCTCCCTCTCACGTCCTGACGGCGCTGGGACGCTCGGAACTGCTGGCTTATGCGTCGGTGCGATTTGGGATTGGACGGCAGAATACAGCGGAGGAGATCGATCGAGTAGCACAGCACGCGATCGCTACCATTTCTAGCTTGCGGAAGCAAGCTTCGATTGTCGGTTAGCAATCTAATTGTGCAAGCTTAGGCTGACAATGTTCTCGCTAACGCCATTGCCAATATAAGTTACGTCCGATCGGAGTAACAGCGCGATATAATACATCACAATAGAAGCAATTGCGGATCGAGGCTCCATCGGGTTGCCCCTCGTGTGAACCTGTCATGGTGGCGCTCGCGCAGCTAGCTTTTCTTTGAGACTTTCTGTTCATTCTTGGCAAAGTCCAGCGTTCAGCCTTTTTGAAAAAGGATGGCACTGGCAACTTAAATTCATCGGGGAAGAGTTGACCCAGCTTGTCGGTTACTGATTCCAGTGACTATGGGCGATCGCACCTTTATTCTCTCTAGGTAGGGGCGGGTTTAGAATCTATCCCTGCTGTCATTGAACCAGAAGGTAAAACAAAACCGGCCCGTACAGAGTTGTTTCTGGCTGACACTGTTATTTTTTTTGAGCAAAAGTGAGAGTCACCTCGAAAGGATGAAGGATGTAGGGCGTAGACCGAAGGTCTTCTCGAAGAGCAGCCCTTCGTTGTACCCCGAAGGGTACGGAAGGATAAATGTATACATTCCATTCCGCCTTCTGCCAGTGAGCAACTTCCGCCTGTCTGTTGTGCCTAAGCTTGCTGCAAATTTTGAGGAAATTGAATGCCAAAGCAAATTATCATCGCAGAGCAGCATCGAATCGCTGCCGTATTTTGGGAAGATCAAATTCAAGAACTCGTCGTTGCGACTGGCAACCATCAAGTTGGAGACATTTATCTTGGTGTTGTCGAAAATGTCTTACCTGGGATAGATGCCGCCTTTGTGAACATTGGAGATACAGAGCGCAATGGCTTTATTCATGTTACAGACTTAGGGCCGTTGCGGCTAAAACGCTCTGCCGGTGCGATTACCGAACTGCTGACACCCCAGCAGAAAGTCTTAGTACAAGTAATGAAAGAGCCGACGGGCAACAAAGGACCCCGGCTTACCGGAAACGTCAGCTTACCCGGACGCTATGTAGTGTTGATGCCCTTCGGACGGGGGGTGAGTCTCTCGCGACAAATTAAGAGTGAGAGCGAACGCAACCGGCTGAGAGCTTTAGCAGTTTTAATTAAACCCGCAGGCATGGGGCTGATCGTGCGGACAGAAGCGGAAGGACGGTCGGAAGAAGCTATCATTGAAGATTTGGAGTCCCTGCAAAAACAGTGGGAGGCAATTCAGCAAGAGGTAAACTCCACCAGGGCACCGGCACTATTGAATCGGGACGATGATTTTATTCAGCGCGTCCTGCGAGATATGTACAGTGCGGAAGTCAATCGCATCGTGGTAGATTCCCACACGGGAGTCAAACGAGTCAAGCAATACTTACTGAGCTGGAGCGGAGGGCGATCGCCTGAAGGGGTTTTGATCGACCATCACCGCGAGCGTCTGCCGATTTTAGAATACTTCCGCGTCAATGCCGCCATTCGAGAAGCCCTGAAGCCAAGAGTGGATCTTCCTTCTGGTGGCTACATTATTATTCAGCCGACGGAAGCCTTGACAGTCATCGATGTTAACTCCGGTTCCTTTACCCGCTCCGCAACAGCCCGCGAGACCGTCCTCTGGACAAACAGCGAGGCAGCCACGGAAATTGCCCGCCAACTGCGGCTTCGGAATATCGCCGGTGTCATTATTGTTGACTTTATTGACATGGATCAGCGGCGAGACCAGCTGCAAGTGCTGGAACACTTTAACAAAGCACTGAAAGTCGATAAAGCAAGACCGCAGATTGCTCAACTCTCAGAACTCGGCTTAGTAGAACTGACCCGCAAGCGTCAAGGTCAAAATATTTACGAATTGTTTAGTCAGGCGTGCCCGACCTGCGGCGGCTTGGGACATCAGGTTCGCCTACCCGGTGAGCCTGCCCGAAATAGCGGGGAAATTGCTGAGCATTCTGTGCCAGTGCCTGTAAGGGAAGTCCGGACGGCACCTTATCGAACCGAACGAAACGAACTAGGCGTCCGGGAAATTCCTCTCCCAGATATCCGTGAAAGTCGCATTGAAAGTCGTAGTGAAGCCTTAGATCTAGCGGTTGATGAGGATGATGACGATGCAATGGATTTGATGCATCATCCCAGTTATCAGGAACGGGGAGGAGTCAATAACAATAATCGCCGTCGTCGTCGCCGCCGTGTCGGTGAACCTCCCCTCAGAGAGGAAGTGACTAAAAATCCCGTTCGAGTCTCGACTTCCCCCCCACTGGTGAACCATTTCAGACAGAGTCCAGTGGCGGAACCCGAAGTATCTAGAGACACCGAGACATTTACAGCCTCGCCATTGCCCGTTTTACCCACTGTGGAAGAAGGTCGTCGAGGGTCAAGACCAGAGCGACCTAAGCCTTCCAGGCAGGAAGTGGAACCGCCGGAGATTGTTTCAATTGAAATGACACCAGAGCAACAAGATATCTATGCTTTGATGGGAATTTCTCCGTTGGTACTTTTGAATCGGCAGGTCAAAAATCCTAAATCAGCGATTGTCTCCGTCACTTTACCCGGAGAGTCTGCCCAAACTGCACCATCTGTAGAGTCAAGCAGAGAAGCTCTTAGCGTCATCGATAAGGATATTCCCGGCGTCGAGTCGGCGCTTGACGAGAAATTCTCTTACATATCCTCCGCCTACGAGGAAGATGAGCTAAGAGATGGGGGAGATGAGACTGAAGCAACGGACGAGGAACCACAAATTCAGTGGGAAACGCCTGAGGTACCGGAAGACCCCAGAGAAGAAAACACTAGCCAACAAGACACCAGGATAGAAGAAACTGTGGAGATGGAGAGCGCTTCCGCTGCCTCTTCCAGTGAAGCTGAGAGTAGTCCCGCGATCAATCGGCGGCGTCGTCGTCGGTCTTCTGCAACAGATTCTTCTGAAGGATGAAGGGTGTTAGCGAAGCGGCGCTTTCTTCGCAGGATGATGAATGAAACCAGAAAGGATGAAACCAGAAAGCTCGTTGGGATTTACCTAAAAATTTAATCTTGTCATCCTGTTATGATTCATCCTTCATTCTTCAGAAGCTAAATTCTCAAGGAGTCAAAGATCGTGTCGCCGGAAGTGCAAAATGCCCCCGCCGTCGTTAAGCGAATCCGTAAACCAAATTTTAACTTAGCGGATTTGCCAGAGTTAGCTGGCGACTGGGAACAGGTTGCCGGTGTGGATGAAGTGGGGCGCGGGGCTTTATTTGGTCCGGTGGTGGCGGCGGCTGTAATTTTACCGAAGTCTGCTTTTGAGGAACTTGCAGCCGCTGGGGTTAGAGATAGCAAACAGCTGTCTAGCTATCGACGCAGCAAACTGGCAGAACAGATTCAAGCGATCGCGCTTGACTGGAAAATCGGCTATGCCAACAATAAGGAAATTGACCAGATCAACATCTTGCAGGCGTCGTTGTTGGCAATGAAGCGGGCTGTCACTAAGCTAAAGGTGCAGCCGCAGATGTGTCTGGTTGATGGCAAGTGGTTGCTGCCAGAGCTGTCGATACCGCAACAAAGTCTTGTGAAGGGTGATGAGCGATCGCTGGTAATTGCTGCTGCCAGTATTGTTGCTAAAGTGTGGCGCGACGACCTAATCATGCGTTTTGCCACCAAGTATCCTGCCTATCATTTAGCGACAAATAAAGGTTACGGTACTGCTCAGCATCTATTGGCGCTACAACAATACGGCCCTTCAAGTTTACATCGAATGTCTTTTAGTCCTTGCCGGGTAGGGAATCAATAAAAAGAATTTACTGATGTTTTAATTCATTGCCAAATTAGGTTTGGAGTATGGCAGCGTCATGCCCTACAGAATGTGGATGGGTGTAATTTTTTTAATCCAAATTCTGTAGGCGAATAAACTCGCTTTAACAATTTTAAAATTCAAAACTTTCCGAAGGCTTATTGCTAATCGCAGGGAGCTGATGATGAGTAGCACTTGCCCACCGACGATAGTCTAAAAGCAGCTGATGCATCAATCGTTGTTTGATAGTTAGCAGTACGCTTTTGAGCAGAGCATTTCCAGTCGCTTCTAGAAACGGCTTAGGCGTAAACAAAAAAGGTGGTGGCAACTCAACTTTTACTTCTAAATCTGCTTTTCCTTTGAGATGAGTTGTTCCATTAAACTGGCATGGAGAAAGCTTACCAATTAAATTGAGCGCAAAGCGTTGGTTAATATATTCAACACCGCGAAGTTCGCACTTGGTGGATGTTAAATGAACCGTTCCATCCGACTCTGCCCATACTCTTAAATCCACAATCGGTTGAATGCTCAGCGTCATAAAGCTTAAGGGGCGCATTTTCAAGCGAAAAAGCTCGTCGCTGAGTTGTTCAATCCGGGTTGGATCGACCAGAGCCTGTACAAGACGTTGGGGCTGACGCAAATAATGCTGAATGGGAACTGGTTGTTCCGGAACAGCAATTTGAACAGATTGGGAGGCAACAAATTGAGTTTGCATGAGAGGATGGTAACAGAATGTAATTCTGTACGCTGGATTAAATTAATTTTACTTTACAGTTCTTAAAAAAGCAGACGGAATTTTTTCTGAAGCTAAAACCCGTTTTAGTCAACAATGCATCAACTAAAGCATTCTGTAATTATAAAAATTTATGAAGCAGGTCTCCTCTTTCTGAGGCATAAGAAATAGACACTGGGATAGGGCGTAAAGTAGCTCCACTCTATCCCTTGCGAGGGACAGGCTTGTTGGCACCGGCTTTCTGAGAAAGGTTAAAAAGGTGTCAGAATGACTATCACGGAAAAATAAAGGGCTAGCTTTAATGGTCGTATCCGTTGCACACTTAGGACCTCCTGGCACTTACGCAGAAGCCGCTGCTTTGGCTTATGTTAGCTGGCTAACCCAGATGGGAAAGGAAGCGTTGTTATGTCCCTATCCCAGCATTGCTCAGACGCTCCGAGCCGCAGCACAGGGACAAGTGGATCTAGCTGTGGTGCCGGTAGAAAATTCGGTTGAGGGCAGTGTTACGACAACGTTGGATACCCTGTGGCAGTTGGATACGCTGCAAATTCAACAAGCTTTGGTACTGCCAATTTCTCATGCTCTGATGTCACGAGCACCGAATTTAGAGGCAATTCAGACAGTTTATTCTCACCCACAGGCTTTGGCTCAGTGTCAGGGGTGGCTGGAGCGGTTTCTGCCGCAGGTGCAGCTGGTGCCAACAAATGCAACAACAGAGGGGCTACAGTATCTGGATGAGGACAAAACAGCGGGGGCGATCGCTTCCTCTAGAGCCGCTCAACTCTACAATCTACCGATTTTGGTTTGCCCAATTAATGATTATGTGGACAACTACACGCGATTCTGGGTGCTGAGTTTACAACCCGCTACCGGCGGCAATTGTACTTCTCTGGCGTTCAGCGTTCCTGCCAATGTACCTGGGGCACTCGCCAAACCGCTACAAGTGTTTGCCAGTCGCGACATTAACCTGAGTCGAATTGAATCTCGCCCGACGAAACGGAGTCTAGGCGACTATCTGTTCTTTGTTGACTTGGAAGCGAACACTACAGAGGTATCGGTTCAATCCGCCTTAGAAGAATTATCCACTTATACTGAAAAGCTCAAAATCTTTGGTAGCTATTCAATTCTGCCTGTAGGGAAACTCTAGCTTTGGGACTGTAGTCTTTAAAACTCAAACCAGACGCCATATCGAGCGTCTCTACAAAATCCCAAACTTTTATGTTTCAATCTGCTCAAGGCATTCCCGGATTGCCCGATTTAACGCATCCGGCTGAGCTAATGAAATTTGGGGGGCAGGTGCTCAGTACCTTCCTCATCATCGTCTTCCTGGTTGGCGCGTTGGGAATTGCGATCGCGCTACTAAGTTTCTCTCTGCGCCGAGATCAACCAGAGCAAGCGATTTTCATGGGTGAGTGGGTTGTTCGCTATTCCCGATTGCTGCGAAGTTTACCCCACGCTGCCTTAGTTTTAATTCTCATGGTGGGAGGTTTTTTTCTTAGCTCAACTTTAGGCAATCGCTACCACCACTGGGAGCAAGCACGAGTCGCTCAGGTAGCTGCCAGCGTTGCCGGTGATAGGCTAGAGCAACCCGCACCCCAAGTGCGCTACATCCTCAAAGAGCCTTACACTTATACCACTCAAGTTGAAGGCAAAATCGTCAAAGTCAACGATACGCGGGAAGTCAGCCGTTTGCTAACCCTGAGCGAATCGCAAGTTCAGGTAAAAATTGACCAAAGCACAGATGCCCAAGATCGTCGCGCAGTTTATCGCGTTGACTACAGTGCCGATTATAAAGTTACCAATCCGCTGACTGATGTTAGCAATTTTTTCTTTGAAGTTCCGCCGCCTGCCGGTTATTCACTGCTGCAAAGCTATAAGGTAGAGCGGGACGGGACTCGGCTTCAGCAAGCCAATCCCGGTGACTATGGTTTTCCATTCCGTCTCGAACCTGGACAAACAGCTAGTTTTAAAGTCACCTATAAAGCTCAAGGCGGGCCGCGCTGGGTTTATAGTGCAACTGGGCAATTACTCTCCAATTTCCGCCTCACCGCGCTGGCTAACTTCCCTGGAGCGGATTTTGCTAGTGGGATTATCCCCACAGAAAGTAAGGTTGAGGGACAGGGCACCCGATTCACCTGGGTATTTGACGACAACGTTTCAGTCCAAAATCCCTTTGGTGTCTTTACTTCGACTGGCCCAATTCGCAATACCGGCATCCTTCCCCGGTTGCTGTTACTTGCACCAGCCGTATTCTTGTGGTGGATATTATTGCTTTATCTATCGCTACCGATGAGTCTAAAAAATGTAGCGATCGCTGGCGGAATTTTCTTTGCTTGTCTGCTAACTTTAACCTATCTCAGTCGCCTGATTGATGTCAAACTGGCTTGGACTCTCATCTCTATTGTCTTGCTAGCCTTAGCGTGGGGCTTAGGGTCAAACCGCCGTGCTTCTCTTGCCGCTGTCATTTGCACGATTGCTGGTGCAGTTTTGCCAGTCTTAGGATTAGTCGTTCCTTACACTGGACTCACTCTCAGCGTAGCCGCTCTCTTAGGCGCTGTCTGGCTTGCAGTTCGTCACTGGTATGGCTTGTATGACTTGCGACCAGATGCTCGTGTTTAGTCCTTAGTCATTAGTCTTGGACCAGTAGTCATTAGTCTTGAATCAGTGGTTAGTTAGGCCTTTTTGCGCTGAACTAATCATTGAAGACTAATGACTAACAGCCAAGGAAGCTTACTGGAGGGCATCTTTGAGGACGGTACGAGCCGCGAGATGATTGCGCGTAGAAGTGAGAATTTCGGCTTCGCGCTCTAGGCGGGTTGTCGTATCTTGCATTTCCAGAAGGGCTTGCTGTTCAGATGCCACCCCGTAAAGATTACTGGCAACCCAGTAAGATAATTCTCTGGGAAGGGTCGGCAAGTCTTCTGGTAGCTCCATGTCTTGGTCGGTCAACTTGGATGAGAGACGCACCACATCTCTGAGCAGTTGTTCAACCTCAGAAGCTAAAGTTCTGAGGTCTTTTTCTGGTGGATGGTCTTCAATCCATTCCACCAAACCGACGCGATAAGGTTTTTCTCGGACGTACTCTAAGACCCTAAACCGCTGCTGTCCCAAAGTCAAGATTTTCATACGGTCATCGGGAAGACGCTGGAAGTGGATAATTTCAGCGCAGCATCCCACGGCGGCTGGTTTACTTTGAACTGGGTCCCACATCAAAACCCCAAAACGGCGATCGCTCTCCAGAATCGTGTTCATCATGATTCGGTAGCGAAATTCAAAAATATGTAGCGGTAAAGGTCTCCCTGGAAATAGCACCACTTCGGGCAGTGGAAACAGGGGGAGTTCTCGAACTGCGATTGAGGAAGAGGATGCCATTGTCCCTATAGTTGCGGTAAGTTGCGATTCTTTACTTACTTTAACCGATCTCTTTCCTAGAATCCCAACGACGAAGCCCTTTAGAAGTGTCTCTAAAGGGCTTCATCAAATGCAAACTCCCAAGAGTGTGTATTTAAAGTTTGACTTCAATATCGACGCCTGCTGGCAAATCCAGTTTCATCAAAGCGTCAATTGTTTTGGAGGTGGGCTGATAAATGTCAATAATGCGGCGGTGAGTCCTAGTTTCAAAGTGTTCCCGCGAATCCTTATCAACGTGAGGAGAGCGCAAAAGACAGTAAATTTTCTTCCGAGTTGGTAAGGGAATAGGGCCAATCGCTGTTGCCTGTGTCCGGTTTGCAGTATCGACAATCTTTTCGCAAGAGGTGTCAAGCAAACGCCGGTCAAAAGCTTTCAAGCGAATGCGAATTTTTTGCTGCTGGATAGTTGCCATTTTTAGTTGTCCAGGTTCTAATTAGGGGTTATTTGTTAGGTTTTAGTTGTTAGGATGACGGCGGTTTTTTTACCGTACACGCACAGCTTCGGAGTTTAGCATCTGATTTCAAGGACACAGATAAGGAGCAGAAAAGCATCTGCTTTCCTGCTCCCCATTTGTTTGTCAAAATCCTATTTCAGGATCTTGGAGACGACGCCAGCACCGATGGTGCGACCGCCTTCACGAATCGCGAAGCGCATCCCTTGCTCAATTGCGATCGCGTTGATCAATTCAACGGTCATTTTGATCCGGTCTCCTGGCATTACCATCTCGGCATTAGAGCCATCATCCGAGGTGAAAGCTCTGATGGTTCCAGTTACGTCGGTTGTCCGCACGTAGAACTGAGGACGATAGCCAGCGAAAAACGGTGTTTTCCGACCGCCTTCCTTTTCCTGAAGGATGTACACTTCAGACTCAAACTGAGTGTGAGGAGTAATTGTACCAGGTTTAGCTAGCACCATACCCCGTTCAATATCTTCCTTCTTCAAACCCCGAAGGAGTACACCGACGTTATCGCCAGCCATCCCTTCTTCCAAGGTCTTCTGGAACATTTCCACGCCAGTTACTGTTGTGCTACGGGTGTCTCGAATTCCCACCAGTTCAACAGTTTCCCCAACTCTGACTTTGCCCCGCTCAATCCGACCAGTCGCAACGGTACCACGACCGGAGATGGAGAATACGTCTTCCACAGCCATCAGGAAGGGCTTATCAATATCCCGCTCTGGAGTAGGAATGTACTCATCTACCTTGCCCATCAAGTCATAGATTTTATCTACCCACTCATTCTCACCGCGTGGAGTCTTGGGATTGGCAGCCATGGCGTTCAATGCTTGAAGCGCCGAGCCTGCGACGATGGGAATATTATCACCATCGAATTCGTAAGAACTTAGCAGTTCCCGGACTTCCAGTTCTACCAGTTCCAACAATTCTTCATCGTCTACCATGTCTTGCTTGTTCAAGAAGACAACTAGCCGGGGAACGCCAACTTGCTTAGCGAGGAGGATGTGTTCCCGCGTCTGAGGCATGGGGCCGTCTGCTGCCGACACCACCAGAATGGCACCATCCATTTGAGCTGCACCCGTGATCATGTTCTTCACATAGTCCGCGTGGCCTGGGCAGTCCACGTGGGCATAGTGGCGAGATTCGGTTTCATACTCAACGTGGGCGGTATTGATGGTAATACCGCGAGCCTTTTCCTCCGGCGCTGCATCAATGTCGGCATAACCCTTTGCTTTCGCCCGACCCATTGCTGCCAGAGTCATCGTAATGGCAGCGGTTAAGGTCGTTTTACCGTGGTCAACGTGACCAATCGTACCGATATTAACGTGGGGTTTATTGCGTTCAAACTTTGCGCGTGCCATGTATTACCTGTTCCTTTTTCCTTTTTCCTTTGCCAGTTGTCAGTTGTCAGTTGTCAGTTGGCTTTTCTACCGACAACTGACCAAAGACTACAGACCAATTTATGTGTTCCCTTTGCTCTTGGCGATGATGGTTTCAGCCACGTTGCGAGGAACTTCTTCGTAATGGCTAAACTCCATTGAGAAGATACCCCGCCCTTGAGTCATCGACCGGATATCCGTCGCATAGCCAAACATCTCTGCAAGTGGAACTTTGGCGGTCACTCTAGTAACGCCTTGTTCCGAGTTCATGCCTTCAATTTGACCGCGACGGGAGTTGAGGTTTCCCATCACATCCCCAAGGAAGTTTTCTGGAGCTTCCACCTCAACTTTCATCATAGGCTCCAACAGCACGGGTGAAGCCTTCATCACAGCTTCTTTAATCGCCATTGATCCTGCGATTTTGAAAGCCATTTCTGAGGAGTCTACCTCGTGGTAAGAGCCATCCACCATCGTTGCCTTGAGGTCAATCACCGGATATCCAGCTACAATACCCGATTCGCAGGCTTCTTTCATCCCTTGCTCTGCTGGGTTAATGTACTCTTTAGGTACTATACCGCCAACAATTTTGGAGACAAACTCGAAACCAGTCCCTGGCTCTCCAGGCTCAACTTGAATCACAACGTGACCGTATTGACCTTTACCACCACTCTGACGGATAAATTTCCCTTCAGCTTTGACAGCTTTGCGAATGGTTTCGCGGTATGCAACTTGCGGCGCACCCACGTTGGCTTCTACCTTGAATTCTCGCAACATCCGATCTACGAGAATCTCTAAGTGCAGTTCGCCCATCCCCGCAATTACTGTCTGGTTGGTTTCTGGGTCAATGTGAACTCGGAACGTCGGATCTTCTTCCGAGAGCGATTGCAGAGCTTTGGAGAGCTTCTCCATATCCTGCTTAGTTTTGGGTTCCACTGCTACGGAGATCACGGGTTCTGGGATAAACAGTGACTCCAGAATCACTGGTGAGTGTTCGTCACAGATGGTATCGCCCGTATAGGTGTCTTTCAGACCCAAAGCTGCACCTAAATCACCAGCCCGCATTTCATCTACTTCGATCCGTTCGTCAGCTTTGAGAACGATCAAGCGGGAGATACGTTCCTTTTTATCCTTGGTTGAGTTAAGGATGTAACTGCCCTTTTTGATTACGCCAGAATATACCCGAATGAACGTTAAGCGTCCATAGGGATCTGCCATAATCTTGAAAGCTAAAGCAGCCGCTGGTTCGTCATCGCTGGCGTGCCTTACCACCTCGGTTCCGTCTGCCAATAGTCCTTGAATGGGGGGAACGTCAATAGGAGCAGGTAGGTAATCTACCACTGCATCCAACAGCAGCTGAACACCCTTGTTTTTAAAGGCAGAACCACACAACAGCGGGACAATTGTGCCAGCAATTGTGCCTTTACGCAACGCCTTCCGAATTTCTAGTTCGGTGAGTTCTTCACCTTCCAGGTACTTTTCCGTCAGAGCATCATCGGTTTCTGCTACCGATTCGATGAGCTTCGTGCGGTACTCTTGGGCTATCTCCTGAAGGTTTGCAGGAATGTCTGTTTCTTCGATTTCTTTTCCTTGGTCGTCTTTGTAGAGGTAGGCTCGCATCCGAACTAGGTCTACAATTCCCTCAAAATCGCTTTCAGCGCCAATAGGAATTTGAATGGGGACAGCATTTGCCCGCATGCGATCGCGTATCTGGTTATAAACTTTGTAAAAATTCGCCCCAGTCCGATCCATTTTGTTAATAAAAGCGATCCGAGGCACCTTATACCGATCCGCCTGTCGCCATACAGTCTCAGATTGAGGCTGCACACCTCCCACCGAGCAGAACACAGCAATCACTCCATCCAACACCCGCATTGAACGTTCTACTTCAATCGTGAAGTCTACGTGACCGGGGGTATCAATGATGTTGATTTGGTGATTCCGCCAGCTCGTGCTAATCGCAGCGGCGGTAATGGTTATACCTCTTTCCCGCTCCTGCTCCATCCAGTCAGTCGTTGCTGTGCCTTCATGGACTTCGCCAATTTTATGAACAATCCCGGAATAGAACAGAATCCGCTCTGTTGTTGTTGTTTTACCCGCATCAATATGTGCGGCAATTCCGATGTTACGTGTTCTCTCTAGCGGGACGGTACGTGCCACAGCTACCTCCTTCATCTGTGCCGCATAGTAATGTGCTATGCGTTCTATCCGTTTAAAATTGTATACTTTATTTAAGATTTTCAGCTTCGTACAGACGCGAGGAAAAGGTCGCAATAACCGATCTCGCGTCTGTCGTAGTGCTTAGTATCGGTAGTGGGCAAATGCCTTATTCGCTTCAGCCATCCGGTGAGTTTCTTCGCGTTTGCGAATCGCATTCCCCGTCTCATTCGCGGCATCTAGCAGCTCATTTGCTAGCTTCCCAGCCATTGTGCGACCTGGGCGAGAACGAGCAAACTGAATCAGCCAACGCAGCGCCAACGCAGTTCCACGGTCAGGGCGGACTTCCATTGGCACCTGATAGGTTGCACCACCCACTCGACGAGCCTTGACTTCCACCAAGGGGGTTGCATTCCGAACTGCTTTCTCAAAAGTCTCTAGAGGATCTGCTCCAATCCGTTCTTCGATGCTTTTTAGGGCATCGTAGATAATTCCAGTGGCAATGGATTTCTTGCCACTATGCATAATCCGCCGCACCATCATACTGACAAGACGGCTGTTATACATCGAATCGGGGGGAACAGGACGCTTTTTAACAACGGTACGACGAGACATACTAAGCCTTCAATGAATAAAATACAGAATTTTTACAGATCCCTCCCAATGTTCGTGCCTGAGATGGGATTTTTTTCAACAAGTCTTTGCGGGTTCTAGAGAGCCGTTTGCTACTAAGGTGGAGATTTCGCCCGACTGTGAAACTCTCCCCTACCTACAGTGAGGTTTCCCCCGACTGCAAGCAATGGCTATCTTCCCTGGTGCAGTAATTTCCCAATTTTTCGTTTTGGGGAACTTAAGCAACCTTCTCCGGATTTGGATACATCCTACTGGATTCGCACACACTCGCTTTAAAAGGTATTTCTACCGCAACGGGTGCTAATCTACGTGTTTACAACATCTCTGATGCGTCTTCCCGCACGGAATCCAGTAAAAACATCTTCTATCCAACTTTACCATTTATACCGAGGGTTCATTGGCATCCTTTGGGAGGCAAATGATGTTTCCGCGCATTTTCTGTGCAATTGGCGCTAGATTCGGGAAGTTTTGAGCAACATTAGCGTTTTGTCTTTTCTGCAAATCGGAAGCCATTGATCTTGACTGTACCGAGGCAGATAAACCCTCCGCTTATTTTGCTGCCTTGGGACGTTTTGTGCCGTACTTAGAACGACCCTGACGGCGATCCTTAACTCCAGCGGTATCTAGGGTTCCGCGAATAATATGATAACGGACTCCGGGCAAGTCCTTAACCCGTCCGCCCCGAATCATCACAACTGAGTGTTCTTGCAAGTTGTGACCAATACCAGGGATATATGCCGTTACTTCAAAACCTGAAGTCAAACGGACTCTTGCCACTTTCCGAAGGGCTGAGTTGGGCTTTTTAGGCGTCGTCGTATACACTCTGGTGCATACTCCGCGACGCTGCGGACAGCTTTTTAGGGCTGGCGACTTGGTTTTCTTTTGGGTACTTAGGCGCTCGTTACGAATGAGCTGCTGGATTGTGGGCATGAGTTACTGGGGTTACTGAATCCTTGCTAGTTCCAAATTGCAGACAAATTCTGAGTGTATCATCTGTCTGGGGTTCTGTCAATTTACTCTGTTTACTCTGTCAGTTTAAAGGATCTGGAGATGAAGCTTCTGGGGTAGCAGAGTTGGCAAGCGGCTCGTTAATAGAGAAAGAGTTACCGCAACCACAGCTTTCTTTCGCGTTGGGATTGTAGAAGCGAAACCCTCCCCCCATAAGATCCTCGGAGTAATCTAAGGTGAGACCATTGAGGTAGGCTAGGCTTTGAGCATCAACTAATACTGCAATGCTATTGCATTCATACAGTCTATCGTCTGGCTTTACGGCTGCATCAAAGCCGAAAGCATAGGAGATGCCAGAACAACCGCCTAATTGTACGGCTAGACGAAAGAATTGAGCGTTGGCGTTTTGACGCTTGGATTGCAAACGCTTAATCTCACTAGCTGCTGCTTGAGTAAGATTGATCGTGGACTGAGTGAGTTTCACAGAGCTTTCATAGAGTGCTGAACCAATGCTACAGGCGGTTACGGTAAAGCTTGTCAATTTTTCAGGTTTTCAGGTAAAAAATTGAGTCATTAGTGTTCCCGCTCGGTAGTTCTGTTACATATACCGCAGGATGCTTGATTTTTATCACTCCAATAGATAAAAACTTGGTAGCGAAGTATGTTTTTCGCTTCTTGATGAGAAAAAGCAGAACGAGAAGAAACACTGCCATAACCAAGGCATCAAGTTGTCGTCATTCCTAAAAGTTGATATGAATCCTGAAACTCCCTCTTCTGAAAGTATGCCTGAATCTGAAAAGTCCTCAGTAGAAGTCAATGTACAAAACGTAGAAGAAACCCCTTCGGAGTTGCAAGTGCCTTCTACTGAAGTCTATAGTGCAAAATTGCAGCAGGTGTGGGCACAAATCGCTAGGTTTTTAGAAAAGATGCCAAGTTATGCGGGCAACTTTTTTTCCTCCTACCAGCGATCGCTCGTTACCCTTGGACTACTCTTAGCAGTGTTAGTCACATTAAGGCTAACAGTGGCTCTGCTGGCGGCGATTCATAGCTTGCCGTTGATAGCGCCAACCCTACAGCTTATTGGCATCGGATATACGGCTTGGTTCGTTTATCGTTACCTACTTACTGCTGAAAGCCGCAAAGAACTCTCTCAAGACTTCCAGACCTTAAAACAGCAAGTTTTGGGCAGAGGAACTTAAGACAGCTAACAGTCTTCATCTTCGATTCGACTGAATTTGTTTAGCCTGTGTAGGCAGGCTAAGTTTTTTTATAGCCGCACCTAAAGGGGTCAGGCTGGAATCATGACATACGCAAAAGCTGCCTTAGCAAAGGGCGGGCAAAGCGCAGTTGCTCTTGGTAGCAACCTCGGCGACTCCCGCGCCACTCTAGAGGCTGCTCTGGAAACGCTGAACCAAACTTCCGGAATTACTCTGCTAGCCCAGTCTAGGTGGTATCAAACGAAGGCTGTAGGGCCACCTCAACCAGATTATTTGAATGGTTGTGCCCTGCTGCACGTCCAGATGAAGCCTCAGCAATTGTTAGAGACGCTGTTGCAAATTGAAGATCGCTTTGGTCGTGTCCGTCAAGAGCGCTGGGCGGCGAGAACACTTGACCTTGATTTATTGCTCTTTGATGACGTCATCCTGGACACTCAGGGCGGAGAGATTCCATCTCTCCAGCTGCCTCACCCTCGGATGAGAGAAAGAGCGTTTGTGCTGGTGCCTTTAGCGGAAATTGCACCAGATTGGATCGATCCAGTTTCCGGATGTGCGATCGCGCAACTCGTTCAGGCTGTAGACTGTTCAGAAGTCCGCCGTTTGTAGTTTCCTATGGTACTGGGTCAAGAACCCCCTGAAGTCCTCAAACAACGCTTGTTCTACCAGGGGCGTAAATTTAATTTTGAAGTCAGCCGTCTGCGCCTCCCGAACCAAGTAGAGGGAGACTGGGAATGCATTCGGCATCCTGGTGGTGCGCTTGCTGTACCTGTAACGTCAGAAGGGAAGTTGATCCTATTGAGGCAGTATCGGTTTGCCGTACAGGGGCGTCTTTTGGAGTTTCCGGCTGGAACGATAGAACCGAATGAAGCTCCAGAGGAGACTATTAAGCGCGAAATTGAAGAAGAAACCGGATATCGCGCTCATAAATGGCAAAACTTAGGTAAATTTTCTCTTGCTCCCGGTTATTCAGATGAATTTATCTACGCTTTTTTAGCGCAAGATTTAGAACGTTTGGAGACACCTCCCAGTCAAGATGTTGACGAAGATATTGAAACGATTTTGATGACTCCCCAAGAATTAGAGCAAGCAATTCTGGCGGGTGAACCAGTAGATGCTAAATCGATTTCTAGTTTTTTCTTGGCTCGTCCTTTTTTACAATAGTTTGTCAAGTTAAAGTCTGCGACTACAAAAAATTAGCCAGTTTAGGATGGCTGATTTTTTGTATTTTAATAGCCAGATATGAGATTATTTCAATCCTCAATTAGGTGCGATACATCAGGAGGGATCTGGCATTGCTATGTCTCTACCGAGCATTAGAACTGCAATATATTCCACCCACCTGAGAAACGCTATATAGCAATCTTGTTTGATTTGGAAGATATCCAGCGGTTCAGATCCCCGTCTTTAAAGAAGCCGGGATCTTGCCTTCAGGAATCATTTAGGATTGCTATAGTCGTTTAGTTTGCAGTCACTCGCGGGAGTGATACACACGGTGTTGTCAGCTTTTAAACTGTCAAACATAAGCAAGTGATTTTAAAAGCAAGGGATTGAATGTCTGACCTGATTTTGTTTTGGCACCGCCGCGATTTACGCCTTTCGGACAATGTAGGATTGGCTGCTGCACGGCAGCAAAGTCCCAAGGTAGTAGGGATTTTCTGCTTAGATCCGAATATTTTGGATAGAGACGATGTGGCACCGGCAAGAGTGACTTATATGATTGGCAGCTTGCAGTCACTCCAAGAACGCTACGCAAAGGCTGGTAGTCAATTGTTGATCCTTCAAGGCAACCCGACTCAAGCAATTCCAGCGTTGGCGGCGGCGCTGAATGCGAAGGCTGTATTCTGGAATTGGGATGTAGAACCGTACTCCAAAGAGCGCGATCGCACTATCAGCGAAGTCCTGAAAGAAAAGGGTATTTTAGTCCAAAATCACTGGGATCAGCTATTACACGCACCAGAGGAGATTCACTCCGGTTCTAATCAGCCGTACACGGTTTATACTCCGTTCTGGAGAAATTGGAGTAATAAACCCAAGGCTAAACCCGCAGCAGAACTCCAGAATGCCGAGGGACTTACCCAAGAAGAACAGCAGAAAGCGCGACAAGCGGGTGCAGGTAAACTGCCTACGGCTAAAGATTTGGGATTTATTTGGGAAAAGGAACTGGTCAGTGCGCCAGGAGAGAAGGCGGCGCAAGAAAAACTGGCAGAATTTTGCGCTCAAGCGATCGCAGAATATAAAGAACAGCGGAATTTTCCAGCAGTTAGCGGCACCTCCCAACTCAGCGCCGCTTTGAAATTTGGTGTAATCGGCATTCGCACCGTTTGGGATGCCACGCTGAAGGTGTTAGAACATAGCCGCAGCGATGAAGAAGACACCCATATCCGCACATGGCAACAAGAACTAGCATGGCGCGAGTTTTATCAACACGCGATGTATTGGTTCCCAGAATTAGCCGAGGGTGCCTTCCGCGAAACGCTCAAAAATTTCCCTTACGACACCAATCCAGAACATTTCCAAGCTTGGTGCGAGGGGAGAACTGGCTACCCAATTGTCGATGCAGCAATGCGCCAGATGAATGAAACAGCCTGGATGCACAATCGCTGTCGGATGATTGTTGCTAGTTTTCTCACTAAAGACTTGCTGATCGATCCCCGGTTAGGGGAAAAATACTTCATGCAAAAGCTTTACGATTGGGATCTTTCTGCGAATAATGGCGGCTGGCAGTGGAGTGCTTCTAGCGGGATGGACCCCAAGCCAGTCCGAATTTTTAACCCAGCTTCTCAATCGCAGAAATTCGATCCAGACGGGGAATATATCCGGAAATGGGTGCCAGAACTCAGGTCTGTAAATACAGAATATCTCGTCAGTGGGAAGATACCGGCGAATGAACGCGATCGCTGTAATTATCCCGCCCCGATTGTGGAACACCAGCTACAGCAGCGTCTGTTTAAACAGCGCTACCAGCAGCAAAAAGAAGCACTAGGGGCTAAAGAGAAAGAGTAAGAGTCGGGTGGACAGTGGACGCCGTCCAAGCGTACTTTCTATACCCTAAAGTGTCACAATCACCACAGCTAATCCTTTAATCAAGAAGATGATTTGAGTATTCATCTCTAGGGTGGCTGCCGATGTCATCTTCACATGACCGCTCCATCAATATTAAAGTAACGATTAGCAACTCGCAGCCTCAGCTCTTGGAAGGTCTGGATGTTTGGCTGCGCTTGGGTTTGATTTCTGAGGGTCAGGTTAGCGATATAAGTCAAAAATACTTGGTCTGTGCGTTGCCACCCGTTGCGGTAACACCCAAACCAACGTCTCAACTAACGTCTCAAGTTACGGTATCTTCTGATTCGCAGTTACTACCAACAGCTGGTAAGACTGCTTCTCGCCAACGTCCCAAAGCGATCCCAGGGATATTGCAGTCGCTGATGGCAGAACTCAGCGTCCGGTGGCTGCTGTTTTTGGGAGTGTTCATGGTGGTGGTGTCGTCCGGGGTGCTAGCTGCCACTCAATGGGAAAGATTTCCGGCTGCTGGGCAGTATGGGGTTTTATTAGCGTATACCTTGATTTTTTGGCGGGTAGGCGCTTGGGCGAATCGCCAACCCAGTTTGCAATTGACGGCGCAGACGTTGCAAATTGTTACCCTACTGTTAATGCCCGTGAATTTTTGGGCGATGGATAGCTTTGGGTTGTGGCAGAATCCTGTTAATCAGATAGTCGTTGCGATCGCATCTGTTCTCTTGACGGCGATTACTCTCCAATTATTGAAAAATTGGCGATTGGCGGCTTCTAGACGGCTGAAGTTACTAGAAGCGTTACCAGCATTGAATATTTTGGGACTCAGTTACCTGCATTGGGGCTGGAATTTGTCAGGATTTCCCGTCATCGCCGTTTATCTGGGAATGGTGGGAACGTCCCTCCTCGCGTTCTATCAAGTTCGTCACCGACAGCCTGCGGGGACTATCGAAAAAAAGGGAATCGGGATTGAGTTGCCAGCCGGGGTAGTGATTTATGCCTTGGTGGTGCTGCTGGTACGAGCAATTTTTATTGTCCAAGTACCTGTAACGCAGTTGGGGTTAGCCCTTGGTATCTGCGGCTGGCTGGTGGTGTGGTTATCGCAACAGCAACCCGAAACATCCACCCAATCACCCCAATTGCCGTGGGAGAAAGTTGGCGGTAGTTTGTTGTGCCTCGGTTGGCTGGTTTCGGTAGGAACAACGGTTCCCTGGCAAGCAACGGCGATTAGCGGATTGGGTTTGTGGTTTTTCTTCAGCCGATTGCAGCGTTTTTGGCTACAGGTTGATCTGGCAGCATTTTTAGGGATTGCCTTACAGACGATTTGGCTGGTTTGGCGGTTAGTGCCTGCTTCCGTGCAAGAATGGGCGATCGCAACTGGCACTCAACTGACGGGTTCGGAAACGGTTCCTTGGGCGTTGCTGAGCCTGGTTTTATTTCCCTACGTTGTTTTTATCGTCGGGGTGAGCGATTGGCTGCATCGAGCTGCCAAGACCGATTTAGCCACTTTTGGCGAACAACTAGCACTCACTTGTGGGACGGTACTGAGTCTAATTAGTTTACTAAATCCCACATTGCGATCGCTTAACCTGTTGTTTTCGACTGTGACACTGGCAATTGTGACACAGCGCCGACTTCCTATTAGGGCTAATCTGGTCTATTTCACCCACTTAGTGGGGTTGCTGACGCTATTCTCTACGATTGACCGCTTTTTTCCCAATCTGCACCAAGAAGTTTGGGCAAGCATTTTGTTGGTGGTGATGGTTGCTGAATGGACGCTTCACGTCCTCCTACCCTCTTCAGCACTTCTGTGGAAGCAAAGTGCTTGGCATCTGGGTTTAGGACTAGCGGGACTCAGTTATCAATTATTGTTAGCAAATGTTTCCTTATTCGGGAACGATGCCTTTTGCCGTCAGCAGTGGGGCATTTTTTGGCTGATTACACCTTTGGCTTTGACGGGAGTTGCCAGCCAAACTGCTGGAAAGCAACGCACATTGGCGAGTTGGTTGAGTGTCGCCAGTTTGGGAATGGCACAAATTCTCACATTCGTGCTACCTGGAGGCAGATTAATTGGCTTAGGAATGGCAACTGGGCTGATGTTGGTGAATACGCGCTATTTACGGCATCTGGCAGCAGCCGTCATTACCGTTGGGTTTAGCTTGAGTTTTTTCAGCGTGCTGCTGGGGGATGGCGTGCCTGGAGTACCGCCTCTTTCGGTACCGGGTTGGTTTTTAGCCGGAGCGATCGCGCTGGTAGGTTTATGGCTTGCCAGAACCTGGCTGATGCGTCGTTATGGGACGTTAGCGGCACTTTATGCACAAGCGGTTGAGGGTTGGGCGATCGCGTTATGTAGTTTTGAGCTGTTGATGCTAACGCTGCATTCGCTTTTTCTCTACCAAGGGGTTGCTTCGCCCAGTGGGG
The DNA here is from genome assembly GCF_014698845.1 of Coleofasciculus sp. FACHB-1120. Classification (NCBI taxonomy): domain Bacteria; kingdom Bacillati; phylum Cyanobacteriota; class Cyanophyceae; order Coleofasciculales; family Coleofasciculaceae; genus Coleofasciculus; species Coleofasciculus sp. FACHB-1120. The sequence goes on from NZ_JACJTV010000002.1 coordinate 358,821, forward strand.
AATATTTACTTGCGGTTACTTTGACAATTGGGGCGATCGCTTATCGCAGTTGGCAACAACCGAATCATTGGGCATTTTACGGACTGGGTTGGGGTTTAGAACTGTTGACAGCCGAGACATTGGGCTTCTTTGAACGCTCGGTGATAAATTTAGCGATCGCTAATATCGTCTTAGGTTTAGGCACGCAGCTTTTGGGAGAAGCATGGCGGCGGCGATCGCAAATCGAAAGTGTTCCGAACCGTTGGCATATCCTGCCGCTACTATACGGCGTGTTGGGGGCACTTCTGCGGTGGGATACATTTACCAGTTGGACAGGATTGTGTACGCTTGCGATCGCGTTCATTGCAATTGGAGTTGGCAGACGACGACAGGAACTCAAACCCATTCTCTATTTGGGACTTCTGGGAGTATCAATTTCTGCCTACGAACTTTTGTTCTACCAACTTTTACAAGCATCAGGTGGAGCTTTGGGCGATGGATTCATTGTCATGTCTGCCCTTGGCACCAGCATCATGTATGCTTATCGCTTGTTATTCCCCTGGCTGCTAAATTACTTACGCCTTACTGCTGAAGAACTGAAAGTAATTGCTCATTTTCATTGGGCTTGGAGCAGTTGCTTACTCATCGCGGCGATTGGTAATCCCATTGAAGCTAGCCGACTTCTGGGATTAGGAACCGGCTTGTTTTTAATCCGATATGCGATTTTTCAAGGGCGCAGATTTCCCCTTTCTTCTCCCTCAAAAAACAGGGGAGATTCACAAGACCTCTTAAAAACAGAGGAAAATTTAGCACATTCCTTATTCCGTGAAAAAAGGGGAATTAGCATTGCAGAAGTCTGGATTTACCTAGGTTTATTAGAAGTAGGTATCATCAGAATATTTTGGCTTTATACAGCCATTGGACAGTTCTGGGCTGGGCCATTAGTTCCTTGGAAAGCCCCAATTTCTTGTGTTTGGGCTTATTTTCTCTATATTTTGCCTTGGGAGAAATGGGGATGGTCTAAAAGACCTTGGCAGCACGCGGCATATATTCTGCCATTGGTGATGATTTGGGAAACCAGAGTAGAAATTCACCCAATTAGCTTGTTGATAACAGCGGCATTCTATGTCTTTATTGCCAAATTATCTAATCAAATTCGATTTACTTATCTCAGCCTAGCACTGATTAATTGGGCACTTTTTCGGTGGTTTTTGGAATTACAACTTTCCGATTACTTGTGGTACATCATGCCGGTTGGATTATCGTGGCTGTATGTTGCCCAAGTCGATTCTGATTTGACGCTACCAAGCCGCAAACAGACTCGCCATCTATTTCGTTGCCTAGGCGCTGGGGTAATTTGTGGAGCGGCATTTTTGCTACACCAAGAAACTGGATTGCTACCGGGAATCTTGAGTATTTTATTCATTTTTGCTGGATTGGCTTTCCGAGTCCGGGCATTTCTCTACGTTGGTACCGCCACCTTTTTACTGACTGCTTTTTATCAGTTGGTAATTTTTGTTTTCCGTTACTCCTTTTTCAAGTGGGTGATCGGGTTGATAGTCGGTATCAGTTTTATTTCGATTGCCGCTAATTTTGAAACTCGGCGCGATCGCTTTATCGCTTTGGTTCGGCACTGGCTGTCGGAATTGGAACAATGGCAATAATTTCCTTTCGTTCAATCCCACTCATCTAATCCTAAAACGATTAAATTTAGGCTCGCTTTGCTCCCATCTATCAGGTATCTCTTGGCTAACTGAGACATGGCTAACTGAGACATTGGGTAATTGCGTGGCATAATGAAGTATTTGCTTGCCTTATACGATTTGCCCTGTAAATTTACTAGGTTTTCAGATGATAGATCGTCCCTGAGGATAAGGCGCTGAATTGAGGCGCTGCCCTAGTCTGGGCGGGCGTACAGCCTGCAATTTAGCAAGATTCAAGAAAACAAAAACAGGAGCGCGAGGCGAACGTGAAGGTTTTGGTTGTTGGCAATGGGGCACGCGAACACGCCCTGGTATGGAAACTGCTGCAATCTCAACGCATTCGGCAGATAGTCTGTGTTCCTGGAAACGGCGGCACAGCTTCTCTGGAGCGTTGTCAGAATCTCCCCTTAAGTGTTGATGATTTTGAGGGGATAGCACGATTTGCCCAAGTGAATAACATCTCGCTGGTGGTCGTTGGACCTGAAGTCCCTCTGGCTTTAGGAATCGTAGATTACTTGCAACGCCAAAATCTCAAAGTGTTTGGTCCCACCAAAGCGGGAGCGCAAATTGAGGCGAGTAAGTCTTGGGCAAAGGATTTGATGCGGGAAGCGGGTATCCCAGCCGCCAGATCGGAGGTTTTTACTGAGCCAGAGGCGGCAAAAGCTTATGTAGCAGCGCAAGGGGCACCCATTGTTGTCAAAGCTGATGGGTTGGCAGCCGGTAAGGGAGTTACGGTAGCGGCAACGGTGGAAGAGGCATACTCTGCGATCGCAGATTTATTCTCCAGTCGAGTCAAGACTGTAGTGATTGAAGAATATTTAGCGGGTCAGGAAGTCTCGGTTTTGGCGTTGTCGGATGGCTTGACAGTTCGCCAGTTGTTACCGGCTCAAGATCATAAACGCATCGGTGAAGGCGATACAGGGGCAAATACAGGCGGAATGGGAGCCTATTGCCCTGCTCCTATCTTGACACCTGCCTTAAGTGCGCGAGTTCAGCAAGAAATTCTGGAGCCGACTGTTGCTGCTTTAAAGGCGAGGGGCATCGACTACCGGGGTGTCCTTTACGCTGGATTAATGATTACTCCCCAAGGCGATCCGAAAGTTTTGGAATTTAACTGTCGCTTCGGCGATCCGGAAACGCAGGCGATCTTGCCTTTACTCGAAACCCCTCTAGAAGACTTACTGGTTGCCTGCGTTGGACAAAAACTCGCCCAACAGCCTCCTATTGCCTGGAAATCAGGCGCTTCCGCCTGTGTCGTTGTAGCGGCGGGGGGTTATCCAGAAAGCTTTAAAAAGGGTCATGTCATTACTGGCATTGAGCAAGCCGAGACAGCAGGAGCGCATGTGTTTCATGCGGGCACTCAGAAGAAGCAGCAACAAGTGGTAACAGAAGGCGGTCGGGTGTTGGGAGTTACTGCGATTGGAGAGGATTTTGATGCAGCGCTCGCTCAAGCCTACACGGCGATTAATTGCATTGAGTTTGAGGGGATGTACTACCGACGGGATATTGGTTATCGTGTCCGCACGGCAGGGAAACTTTAGCGTTTAACGTCATGTGCAACTAAAACCCAATCGCTCCTTAGTTTTCAGAGCATTTGTCGTCTACGCTACAGAGTTTTGGAAAGTTGCACATCACGTAAATCTTTAAATTTCTTCAAAATCTTAATCGAGCTGCATCCAAAGATACATGAGAGTTCCAAGGGGAACATGAGAAAATAAAAGTAGATAATATAGTTGAGAAACGTTCAAAAATCCACCTCTCCTTGGTAAGAATCCTCTACAATTTTTGATAAATCTCTCATTTTTACCATTTTTAGTGGCAAATTTACCTTGCTGGCTCTACTAAAAACCCTTCGAGAAGTCATTGCCCATTGGTGGTCTGAGTTTACGCTTCAGACGCGCCTGATGGCGGCTGCTACCTTAGTCGTCTCCTTGGTGATGAGCGGTCTGACCTTCTGGGCAGTGAATACAATTCAGCAGGATGCTCGGCTGAATGATACTCGCTTCGGGCGCGACCTAGGTTTGTTGTTGGCGGCGAATGTCGCGCCTCAGATTGCCGAAAACAATCTGACAGAGGTGGCACGCTTTTCTCACCGCTTTTACAGCAGCACCTCCAGCGTGCGCTATATGCTCTATGCCGACGACACTGGCAAAATCTACTTTGGAATTCCTTTCTCTGAGTCCGAGGTACAAAACTCGCTGACGATTCAGCGTCGGATTCAATTGCCAGAAGATTACGCTGATAATTCCGACTTACCAATGGTGCGACAGCACCTAAGTCCGGATGGGGAAGTTACGGATGTCTTTGTTCCCCTGTCGCACGACGGCAAAAACTTAGGAGTTTTGGCAATTGGAATTAACGCTAATCCGACCGTGGTGGCGTCGTCCCATCTGACACGAGATGTCACGATTGCCGTATTTATTTCCATCTGGGTGATGGTGATTTTGGGGGCGGTTTTTAATGCCTTAACCATTACTCAGCCAATTAAAGAACTTCTCGTCGGGGTCAAGAATATTGCCGCTGGCAACTTTAAGCAACGAGTTGATCTGCCACTCGGAGGAGAACTGGGCGAACTGATTTACAGCTTCAACGAGATGGCAGAAAGGCTGGAGAGTTATGAAGAGCAAAATATCGAGGAACTGACAGCAGAGAAAGCCAAGCTAGAGACGTTGGTTTCTACAATTGCTGATGGAGCTGTGCTGATTGACACCAACTTTCAGGTGATCTTAGTCAACCCGACAGCGCGACGAATTTTTGGGTGGGATGGCGTTGATGTAGTGGGATCTAACGCTCTGCATTGCCTTCCTTCTCCAGTCAACGTGGAGCTAACACGACCCCTGTATCAAATTGCTGCCGGAGAATGCGAAGGGGCAGAGTTTCGGGTGACGCTATGCCAACCGACGAACCGCACCGTCCGCATTCTCCTAACGACCGTTCTCGACCAGTACCGGGAAACCATCAAGGGAATTGCGATGACGGTACAGGACATTACTCGTGAGGTAGAGCTGAACGAGGCGAAAAGCCACTTTATCAGCAATGTTTCCCACGAATTGAGAACGCCGCTTTTCAATATCAAGTCATTTATTGAAACGCTCCACGAATACGGCGAAGATTTGACTGAAGAGGAACGTCGGGAATTTTTAGACACTGCGAATCGAGAAACCGACCGCCTGACTCGCTTGGTAAATGACGTTTTGGATTTATCTAGGCTTGAGTCGCACAAGCGATATCACTTTGAGCCAGTAGAGATTGCCCAACCTGTGGAGCAAACGCTGCGTACTTACCAGCTAAATGCCCGCGATAAAGGAATTGAACTCATCCAGGAGATTGAACCGGATTTGCCAGCAGTTTGGGGCAATTATGATTTGTTGCTCCAGGTGTTTGCTAACCTAGTCGGTAATGGGCTGAAGTTTACTCAGCCGGGTGGAAAGGTGGCAATTCGCGCCTATTTGCTTGAGTTGAGAAATGAGAAGAGTCGGGATGCAGTCTCCCCGTCCGAAGCAGAGGAACACGGAAGAATTCCTGCAACTGCCAATCCCAAATTAGTCCGGATTGAAATTTCGGATACGGGAATTGGCATCGATACAGAAGACCAAGCGGCAATCTTCGATCGTTTCTTCCGAGTGGAAAACCGAGTTCATACCCTTGAAGGGACGGGTTTGGGTCTATCCATTGTTAGAAATATCATTGAGAAGCATCACACCAGGGTTCACTTGGTTAGCGAGGTCGGAGTGGGTACGACTTTCTGGTTTGATTTGACGGTTTTTCAAGAAGCAGCACCCGTTGAGGAGTTGCCTCTAAAAGAAGCAAAAGAAGCTTCAGAAACCAGTTCGGTTACGGCTAAGGTTGTCTAGATTTATTTTCTCGCATAGAAAGCGATCGCTAAACTGACGACGATTAGACCGCATAGCAGCAGTAAAGGTTGGTTTCGTTGGCACCAAAGCTGAAGCGAGTGACGCCAGCCGAGACTGTAGCGAGTGGCAGTTATCTGCTGAGATTCTTGAGAGCGATCGCTATACATCGTACATTCCTTGGCGTAAGGACGCTTGGAAAAGGTACAGGTATCATCTTCGTGGTAAGTGCAGGTATTGCACAGAAATTCCTCCCCCGTTGCTCGATGTAGGGGAATGCCAGGATGACCGTAGGCTTTTAGCTCGGTTCGGCAATAAGGACAGGTCGTTACCTGGGCATTGACGGGTTGATGGCACTTAGGACAGTTCGGCATGGATAGCAGCACGGTAATTCTGGGCCTGTATCCGGTCTAGCAAGTCGCAATCTAGAAAGACCTCTAGATCCAGTTTAAGCCTGGGGAAACTTTCGGATTTGATATTCTGCTAACTGAACGATGGGGAAAGCCTCTCCCATCGCTTGGACAAACTGCCGCTCGATTTCTTCCAGGCTTTCTGGTGGAACAGACTTCCACTGTTCCCGCGTCGCCCAGCGAATGACTAAAATAACCTCTGTTGGGTCGTTCGGGTTGAGCCAGACTTCTTTACCCAAAAAACCCGGACATCTGGCGAGGAAAGCCGTCCAGATTTCGCCATCCTTCTGAATGTATTTTTCCCGCAGTTCGGGGGCGACTCTTACCTGAAGCCACTCAATGACCATGAGCTGGAGTATAAGCTGCTTTGAAGCTGTAAATAGACTCTTCAATCATCCATCAGACAGATTGATTTTGCCACAAGCAACGTCTGGAAGATGGGCGGCAGTTGTTGAGAGAATGTCACAAAATAGAACTGTAGGTGAAAAATCGGTAAGATTTTAGCACCGCTTTATGATACGTGTTTAGCCGCTCAAAGTCGCGGCGGAGTGACAGGAAGGGAAAATGGATAATAACAACTGGCTTAAGCAGCTACTAATGATGGGTGTGGGGACTACGTCTTTAGTAGCGGACAAAATCCGCGAAGTGAGCGATGAATGGGTCAAGGAAGGCAAGATCAACCCCGATCAAGCTAAGGGGATGGTGGATGATTTGATGCAGCAGCTCAAGTCAGATCAGGGGAACTTGGAGATCCAGATGCAACGGCAAATGCGGAATATGTTGCAGGATCTGGGGGTTCCTCGCCAGTCGGAAATGGATGAACTGCGGGGACGCATCGACCGCCTGGAACGTCAGGTGCGTGACATGGAAAATAAGCTCTGGCGGTAAGTAAAGCTGATAGGATTGAGAATCTAGTTAGGCAATCAATTTTAGATTTTGGATGGGGAATTTTGGATGGAATCGAAAATTCTCTCAATCTAAAATCTAAAGTTTTGAGGTCTTAGAGGTACGGAGAATGGATGCATGAGAGAAATTCTAATCAGCGTTGGGGTAATGTTTACCTGTGTGGTACTCCTGATTTTTGCTCAAGTTACCAGCAGCAATCAAGGAGATGCAAAAGCAGCTGAACTAACCAAAACTGAAACCGCAGTTGTTGCAAAAACTCCCAGTAACGATCCTACTGCTGATATTACAAGGCTTATAACGATGAATACCAACCCAGGAAGTGATGAAACTGCCAGTGGCGAAGTGAAGACTACGCCTTCTGGTCTTAAGTACACTGAGTTAAAGGAAGGCGAAGGGGCAACTCCTAAAACAGGTCAAACGGTGGTAGTGCATTACACCGGCACTCTAGAGGATGGCACGAAGTTTGATAGTTCGCGCGATCGCAATCAACCCTTCCAGTTCAAACTCGGCGTTGGACAAGTCATCAAAGGCTGGGACGAAGGACTCAGCACCATGAAAGTCGGCGGACGCCGCCAGTTAATTATCCCTCCTGACTTGGGATATGGCGCTCGTGGTGCGGGTGGAGTCATTCCTCCCAACGCGACTCTAATTTTCGACGTAGAACTGTTGAAAATTAGCTAACTAACGTCAGTTCGGGTTAAGCCGAAGGCAGCAAGTTGTGGTCAATGGCAATCGCCGGCTTCTTCGGTTGATGGCAGTAGGCAATCAATCCGCAGAGAATGTTGACTCTTCAGTTGACCGGCGAACGGTGACGAGAATGCTCAATCTGAGAAATGTTCTTCAACTGGTCAATCACCGATTCAATGATGGCTCGTCGCCGCAGGAGCAGCTTATCAGCCAAGCTCATCAAGCGGTTTTTCATGTTCCGTTTGAGCTTGGTCACCAGGTGAATGCCCCAGTCTTGCCATAGCTGAAGGGCGAGTTTTTGGGAGATATAACCCCGGTCACCAAACACCTTACCCTCATAGCTGTTGCAGCAATTGGGGGACAGGCTGACGGTCATCCACATTGCCCGGAGTGAGGATCGCATTTAGCAACTCCCCATGCTCGTTGACCACTAGGTGCAGCTTAAACCCAAAGAACCAGTCCACCGACGTTTTGCCTCTTGCGGCTAGGGCCTTGAACACTTTGTGGGAGGCGATGCGACGGTTGTGGCAGACCTTGATGCTGGTCGAATCGATAAAGCTGATGCCTGTACAGTTGCCTTCTTCAGTGGCGCAGGTAGGCGCACAGTGGAATCAGGGTGGAGGGCATCCATTCCACGAAGCGTTGGTAGCTGACTAATTGAGGAAAGGCGTTGCGCCAGTAACGACAGACTAACTGGGTATAGAACCACTTGAAGTTACGATACGCCGATTGATGGAAGGCAATCAAGATGGTCATGATCTCGCTTAAGCTGAGGCTGCGGGAGCGGGAACGACGCTGTAACCCTTCCCCCAATAGGCGTTGCCGCCAGAGCGGTTCAAACCATCGGCAAAAATCATCGACATGGCAAAACAAGGCTTCTAGACTAAGCATAGGGTGGTCAGATGTGTTGAGAATTAGGTACTTTCAACTGTATCTGTTCCACCCTTCCTTATCCCGAACTCACGTTAACTAAATCCTCAGTTTTTAGAACCCCGATTTCTCCAAGAAATCGGGGTTCTTTTTAGCATAATCAACAAGAGTATATGTTGAACTTCTTCTTGGTAGGAGAATATACAATTACTCGCTGGGCAAAAATGTAGTATTTAAACAACCTCCAGCGTAAATTCAGCCAGCATTATCAGCATTTACGTGACAAAATTCATTAGGAATGCCAAAAAGTGTGAGGAGAGACCGTCTTGAAGCTGTTTCAGACCCCTCTAAAATTTTGCCTCGCAGTGCTGGTTAACGCTTTAGCGATCGCTAGCATTGCCCAAGCAGCAGAATTTCCAACTGTCTTAGAGGAAACCGTTGATCCCTTCCCCCAGGATACTGATGCTCTAGTTGGGACAGATGCCGTTTCTCAGGGAACTGAAGAGACTGATGCGATGGATCAAGTCAGCAATGTGTCGCAGTTGCGAGATGTAGAACCGACGGATTGGGCGTATGAAGCACTGCGATCGCTTGTTGAACGTTATGGCTGTATTGCAGGATATCCGAATGGCACCTTTCGTGGCAATCGGGCGCTGAGTCGTTATGAATTTGCGGCTGGGTTAAATACCTGCTTGCAGCAAATTGAGAAATTGATTGCTGCTAGTTCAGCAGATTTTGTCACCAAAGACGATTTAGGAACCTTACAACGGCTGATTGATGAATTTGGAACGGAATTGACGGCGCTGCGGGGTCGAGTGGATACTTTGGAAGCTCGGACAACCCAACTGGAAGCTCACCAATTTTCTACAACCACTAAATTAGGCGGTGAGGTGATCACCTATGCAGGTGATGCTTTTGGTGAGAATGCTAGCGATGTAAATAACGCTACTCTCGGTCATCGGACTCGCATTGATTTTAATACTAGCTTCACTGGAAAAGACCGTTTAAGAACTCGTTTTCAAATCACTAACTTAAGACAGTTTGACACTGGGGCAACATTTGGTGGAGGACCAGATCCAGGCTTAACAGGTGAAACTCGGTTTACTCCCAGTAGCGTATCTCAAAATAATGAAGCCAGAATTAGCCAGTTAGAGTATCGCTTTCCAGTTGGAGACAAACTCACAATTTATATTGAAGCAGGTTCCATCGATCCATCCTACACAACGGATACAGTTAGTCCTTTTATCGATACCTCTACGGGGGCAATATCTAATTTTGGTCAAGTCAATCCTGTATATTTTCCGCTAGGAAATCGAGCGGGGATTGCGACAAATTATGCCCTTAGCGAAGCCCTCAGTTTAGATTTTGGTTACTTTGGTGAAGACGCCCCTAACGGCCCTAGTAACCCAGGCAGAGATTCAGGTATATTTAATGGTGGTTACAGTGCTTTTGCCCAGTTGGTTTATAGTGGCGATCGCTTGAAACTTGGCTTGCTTTATCTGAACTCTTTTTCTCAAGCTTTTGGCGTCGATACTCTCGCAGGTAGCAACGCCGCCAAAGTCATCGATCTCACCGATCCTGATGGAAATCCTGTGGTAGGTAACGGTTACGGTGCACAAGTTAATTACCGATTTAGTCCCCGCTTTGAACTCGGTGGCTGGGTGGGTTACACTGCCGCCCGCGCTCTTGGTAATATCAAGGGGGATGCCGATGTCTGGAACTATGCGGTGACACTGGCTTTCCCTGATTTGGGCAAAAAGGGAAATTTAGGTGGCATTGTGTTAGGGATGCAACCGAAGTTAACAGGGACTAGCAATCGTGCTTTAGCAGAGGCGATTGGTTTGCCTCCCGGACAAAGAAGCGATCGCGATACTGGATATCACATCGAAGCTTTCTACAGATATCAATTAACCGAAAATATTTCGATTACTCCTGGTTTCTTTTGGCTAACAGCACCCAACCATGATGAGCGGAATCCTGATGCTGTGATTGGTGTGGTGAGAACAAGTTTCGTTTTTTAGAATTCAACAGACCTAACCCGCTAACTCTCTTCATTCCGAAGGCAGTAGGGAAGTAATGAAAGACCCTCTCCTGTAAAAAAAAATCTTACTTTTTCCTCTTTTATACGGAGAGGATTAGCCAGAAGTGGAGAGGAGTTCGGGCAAGGTCAACAAACCCATGTTTTTTATAACTATATCTATTATAAAAATGTAACTTCATGCAAGCAGAATCTCATCCTTAAGATAGTAGGAATCATCCTATCGTTAAAGAGTTAAATATTAATAATCAAAACGATTAAGGAATTACTAGCCATGCCAAAAGGGAAATGGCTCTTCGCCATCCTCTTTTCTATTGCGTTGTCGATAAGTTTGCTTTTTGGAGGTTGGAGAAGCGATCGCGTCTTAGCCCAATCGCCCCCATATCAAGGTAAAAAATTTGTGATGGTCACGTCAGCAGACTATCCACCTTATGAATTTCGAGATACGGCTAGCGGTAGCGCTGATATTGTAGGTTTTGACGTAGACATTGCCAACTATATTGCCAAAGAGCTAGGGTTTCAACTTGAGATTAAAGATACAGATTTTAGTGGCATAATTCCGGCTGTGCAATCCGGTCGGGCTGACTTTGCGATGGCTGGGATGACACCGACAGCAGAACGGAGAAAAAATGTTGATTTTTCCGATATTTACTATGAAGCTAAAAACACAATTGTTGCTAGAAAGGGTAGTAACCTAACCACCCCTGAAAGTTTAGCGGGAAAAAAAGTCGGCGTTCAGTTGGGTTCAACTCAAGAAAAAGCTGCTAAAGAAATAAAGGGCACAAATCTGGTAGCCCTTAATAAGACTGGTGAGATTATCCAAGAAGTTAAATCAAATCGTATCGACGCTGCAATCATCGAAGATACTATCGCCAAAGGTTTTATTGCCAATAACCCAGATTTGGAATTTAATACGGTTCCCAATACCGGGGAAGCAGGGAGTGCGATCGCTTTCGCCAAAGGTTCGCCTCTTGTCAATGACTTCAACCGCGTTCTGGCAGAAATGAAACAGAACGGGCAAATAGAAAGTTTAGTGACAAAGTGGTTTGAAAATAACGGAAAAGCTGAAACTTCCGCCAACGGAAAAGCTGAAACTCCCGCCAGCAGTTCCAGCTTATCTTTTGCTAAGATAACGCCTCGGATTCCTTTTATTCTAAAAGGAATATTAGTGACTCTCCAATTTACTGCTATTTCAGCAATTTTGGGCTTCATTTGGGGGACGATCCTCTCTTTATTTAAGATTTCCACCTTCAAGCCGCTGGTTTGGTTTGCAACAGCCTACACCTCTATCTTCCGAGGCACACCGTTACTATTGCAAATCGCTTTAGTTTATTACGCAACCCCTCAATTGATTGGCTACAATATTCCGGCATTATTAGCCGGTGTCATTACCTTTACTCTCAACTCAGGTGCTTACATTTCTGAGACAATCCGCGGCGGTATTCTTGCAGTTGATAAAGGGCAACAGGAAGCTGCTTTGTCCTTGGGAGTTCCCTACAGACCGATGATGCTGGATATTATCTTGCCACAGGCGATAAAAAACATTTTGCCAGCATTGGTGAATGAGAGTATTGCACTACTGAAAGATTCAGCATTAGTCTCTACAATTGGCGTAACGGATTTGTTACGTCGTGCCCAAATCGTGGGCGCAGAACAATATATCTACTTTGAACCTCTGCTATTTGCAGGCGCGATTTACTATTTAATGGTCATGAGTTTAACATGGGGGGGTTATGTACTCGAACGAAGATTACAACGCAGCAGTTAAGGTAGAAAATTTGCATAAATCTTTTGGTAACCTCAAGGTTTTGCAAGGAATTTCGACTGAGATTGGACATGGGGAAGTTGTAGCGGTAATTGGCCCTTCGGGTTCTGGAAAGTCCACTTTCTTGAGGTGCATGAATTTACTGGAAGTGCCCACTTCGGGTAAGATTTATATTCAGGGGGCAGACATCACCTCGCGGAAAACCGACATTATGAAGGTTCGCCAGAATGTTGGAATGGTGTTTCAACATTTCCATCTATTTCCTCATAAAACTGTCCTTTCTAATGTGACGTATGCGCCTAAAAAGGTGAAGGGCATTTCTTCAGAGGAGGCGCGGCGAGAAGGAATGGAACTGCTGAATAAAGTAGGTTTATCAGAAAAGGCTGATGTTTATCCTTCTAAGCTGTCAGGGGGACAAAAGCAACGGGTAGCGATCGCGCGTTCCTTGGCAATGAAGCCAGATATCATGTTGTTTGACGAACCGACCTCCGCACTTGACCCGGAAATGGTGAAAGAGGTGCTGGAGGTGATGAAAGACCTCACAAAAACTGGTATCACAATGGCAATTGTCACCCATGAAATGGGGTTCGCGCGAGAAGTCGCCGACCGCATTTTGTTTCTTGATGGCGGAAAACTGGCTGAAGATTCACCGCCTAGTAAGTTCTTTACAAATCCAGACTGCGATCGCGCTAAGCAATTCTTGGATAAAATCTTGTAAAAGATAATCGTTGAAGGCTGTAATCTTTCTGTAGAAATTTCAGCTAATCTATAGGGATACGCAGAAATTTAAGCAGCCTTGTTCAATCATTTGAGCCATAATAGGAATTTTCGATAAATTATCCTTAATCATCGCCGATGTCATGTTAAGGACAAACACAAGGTTGAAAGGAATTGGATTTTTCAATTTTAGATTTTTGCTTCAATTAATCACCACTTAGGCTGAAAGTAGGAGATGAAAATTGACATCGTTCTAAATATATTTTAGCAACTTTATCCATCGGGTTATAGTAAAGACAATCTTGAAAGAGTTGTGCGGCATCACTAAATTTTTGGTTTTTGTAGAGTAACAAAGCTTTTTCAAAGATTGTTTTCGCGCTCAATTTAGCATCTTTTAATTCCCCTACATCTCCGTCAAATACTTCATAAACAGTCACCTCTTCGGATTTCCCTTTAATTTTCACCCGGTCGATAATGCGGATGAAATAATCAGATGAGTTCTGTAACTGTAAAAAAGTCTGGTGACTGATTAATAAAGATACTCCATACTCTTTCGTCAATCCTTCAATTCGGGCAGCTAAATTTACGGCATCGCTGATAACAGTGCCCTGCATCCGGGTTTTTCCTCCCACCGTACCCAACATCAAAGAGCCTGTATTGATACCAATCCCAATCTGAATTGGGAAATAACCAGCTTGGACGCGATGCTGATTATATTCGGCAAGATTATGGAGCATGGCAATCGCTGCTTTAATCGCATCATCTGCACCGCCGCTAAACAGTGCCATAATCCCATCACCGATATATTTATCAATAAAGCCATGATTATCGGTAATCGCAGGCTCCATGCGGCTCAAAAAGGCATTAATAAATTTAAAATTGTCTGACGGTGTCATCTTTTCCGAAAGCGCCGTAAAGTCTCGAATATCGGCAAATAACACCGACATTTCCTGCTGTACTTGGTCGCCTAAGGTAACATCGACAATCGTTTCCTTCTTTAAAAACTGAAGAAATTCACGGGGTACAAACCGTTCGTAGGCGATGTTTAGTTGAGAAAGTTGATTAATCAATTTTATTCGGTCTGCTTCTGCCTGTTTGCGTTGAGTAATATCTTGAAAGGCAGCGATCGCGTACACAATTTCACCCTTTTCATCAAAAATTGGCGTTGCCCACACCTCTATTGGGATAATCTTGTCTGCTTGGTGAACCTCCATATCATCAACAGTCGAGCAACAGCCGCTCAACGCCAGCATGAGCGGTTGTTGAGCAGTCGGGTACAACTGATGTGTCCCTGCTACATAAGCCTGGTAACGTTCTGGAAGTTGAGCCGCGGTGTCTTCCGGGGCAATCCCCTTGCCGAGTATCCGCTGTGCCGTATGATTTGCGTAGTAGGATTTTCCGCTCGCATCAATCACGAACACGCCTACCGGCACGGCTTCTAGAAATTGAGCCAATCTTCTCTCGCTGGCACGCACTGCCTCCTCTGCCTTGTTATGCAACTCAGCTTCCACCGTATCGGAGTGTTCCGTCGTCGTCTCTAGCAAAATTTCCAAATCGCTCTTATCTCGAGTAAGAATCGTCAAAAGCGATTGGAGCGTGTCTTGACTAGCTTGTAGAGCTTCTTCAGTACGCTGGCGTTCGGCAATTTCGGCTTGTAGTTGTTGATTCGACTGATGCAGCTGAGCTTCAACCGTATCGGAGTGTTCTGTCGTCATCTCCAACAAGATTTCCAAGTCAGCCTTTTTGTTTTTCAAGTCTTCTAGTTCCCGACGCAGACTTGCGATTTCTAAAAGCAGCTGTTCCCTTGAGGGTTGTTCTTCCTGCATCGTCTTAGGATTTGCACTTTGAGGAAAATTAACTTATCTAGTTTTAAAGGCTATTACCCTATTGTTGTAGGATTTCTTATTCAAATTCCAGATGCAAGGAAGGCATGAGCCGCTGCAAATTCTTCAAGGACTTACTTTGCCAGGGAATGTTCTTAGAGCCTTGTACAATCATCTGAATTTTTTCTTTTTGACGCACATTGATGACAAATTTCGACAGAACATTAATTCCCGAACTATTGAGAAATTCTAATTCCCGCAAGTTCAGGGTAATGGTTGGTGGTTCTGAGTCAACTAAATCATTGAGTAACTTCACGATTGGTGCATATTCCTCCATTCCACTCAGGCGGAGGGAACCCTGGAAGTTCGCTGTTTCAGTAACTGAGTCGTACCAAATGCTGTAATCTTCGGTCTTAATTTCCATTACGCATCAACTCCTTGCATATTCTGAGCGACTAGGTAAGCTATGCTGCCAACTGCACCATTGTGGTCACGGCGATCGCTTCCGCTTCTGGCTCTTTTTGGATAGTCTCAAACTTCCAGCCTAGCTTAGCCTGATAATCGTTCATCATTGTCAAAAAACCTAACCCAGATTCACTCTCGCTCTCGTCTTCTGCATTTTTTTCTAGCTGACGAAGATACAACTCGCTAGGATCGCTGGTGGTTAACTCGGTGATAAATGTCTGAAACTTAGCGATCGCGCCTGGATTGATATTGTTAGTGGCGAGAAATACAAGGCGATCGCTATGCATTTGCAGCCGAATGCTGATCGGTTGCAGCGACGTATCATCATTAAATTTCATTGCATTCTCTAGCAACTCATTGGCGATAAAACTAACAGCACTTTTAATCTCCGCCTTTGGATCGGTTTCGGTCGTATTCTTATTACCAGGAAAAAAAGTTGCAAAATAGTCAGCCATAAAATCAGCCGACAAACCATTGTTGCGCCAGCGCTGTTTGAGCGGAATTGAGGTAGGCGAAAATACAATTGTTAAGCCTTCCTGACTGCTCGGTAACTCGTTTCTAAAGTCTCCAAATATTTGCATCATATCAATTTTATTCTTCAGCAATTGATAATTTGTAATTGGTAATGTTTTTGAGTTTTTGATTTTGAATTGTAGCGGTTCTCTCTGAGCGCGCAATACACTGTATAACCTCCCGTTCTACACTATCTCACCGAAAAAATGAGAGGGAGAACATTGAATCTATTCCCGCTTGTCGGGAAGGAGTAAGGGTGAGATTAAACCTTACTGCATCTAAACGAGAATTGCGATAAATAATTTCTTCTGACTTAACACTCATTACTAATTACAAAATTTTGTTTGAACATCAGAAAAATAATTTGTTGTACTTGTAGAGTATTGGTTTATAAATTTGCCCCTGTACAGCCAATCGGAATCTCAATGTAGAATTCTGTTCCTTGTCCTGGTTCAGAGATACATCCAAGCTGTCCCCCATGTTTTTCTACTACAATTTGATGACTGATTGATAGACCCAATCCGGTGCCTTTGCCGACTTGCTTGGTTGTAAACAAAGGTTTAAACAACTGTTGCTTTGCATCTTCTGAAATCCCAAGTCCATTATCTGCAATCCGAATTAAAATATGAGAAAAATTAAGCCCAAAGAATGAAGAGCCAACCGATTCATTTTTATTTTTCATCCTTGGATTATTCTGCTTTATTTCCGTGCTAATCCGAATAGTAGGCACAAGTTCTTGATTTTTACTGAAAATTCCAGAAGCTATTGCTTCTTCTAGCGCATCAATGGCATTGGCAATGAGATTCATGAACACTTGATTAAGTTGCCCGGCATAACACTCAACAAGCGGGATATTTTCATATTCTTTAATTAATGTAATTCCTGGACGATTTCCGTTTGAATTCAAGCGATGCTTCAAAATTAGTAGAGTGCTATCAATCCCATCATGAATATTAAAAAGTGTCTTTCTGGATGTATCGGCACGAGAGAAGGTTCGCAGAGACACGCTAATTTGATTGATACGGTCTATTCCAATTTTCAGAGAAGAAAGTATCTTAGGTAGGTCTTCTGCTAGGAAGTCAATATCAATCGCTTGTACCTCTGATTGAATTTCCGGTGCTGGATTTGAATAATGCTTTTGGTAAAGTTTTAACAGCTTCAGCAAATCGCAGGTGTAGTCATAGACATAAGTGAGATTGCCAGATAGAAAGTTAACTGGGTTATTGATTTCGTGGGCAATTCCTGCGACCAATTGCCCAAGAGAAGACATTTTTTCACTTTGTACTAATTGAACTTGAGCTTGCTGCAAGTCGTGCAGCGATCGCGCTAGTTGTTGAGCTTTTTCTCGTTCTCGCACTTCGCTTGCCCTGAGAGATTGCTCAATCTGCTTGCGCTCCGTGATATCAATGGTGGTTCCCTCGTAGTAGAGTAAGGTGCCGTTGGCATCACAAATCGCACGAGTATTCTCCGAAACCCAGATGATGCTGCCATCTTGCCGATAAATTTGATACTCGAATCCCTTAACTTCACCCTGTTCGGTTAACAAATAGATGAGGTTCTCGCGGCATTTCGGGTCAACATAAACTTGAGGTTTGATTTCTGGGATGCGATTCATCATCTCCTCAGGAGACTCGTAGCCATAGATTTGTGCCAATGCAGGATTGACACAAATGTAGTGCCCGTCCCAGGTAATCTGGAAAATCCCCTCAATGGCATTTTCAAAGATACTGCGATACCTCGCTTCCGCTTGTTGCAACGCTTCTGCGGATCGCTTGCGCTCGGTAGTGTCTTGAAAGGCGGCGATCGCATAAGCAACATTGCCCCGATCGTCAAAAATGGGGGACGCCCATACCTCGATGGGAATCATTTTGTCTATTTGGTGGATCTCCGAATTGTCAACGGCTACTTTTTCGCCTCTCAATGCCCGCACAATCGGCAAGCGATCGCTGGGGTACAATTGCTCTGTGCCTGCGAGATAAAGTTGGTAACTCTCTGGCAATTCCTCAACAGTGGCTTCTGACATAATGCCTTGCCCAAGGATTTGCTGTGCTGTCTGATTAGTGTAGTAAGGTTTACCGCTAGCATCAACCACGAAGACGCCCACTGGCAAGGCTTCCAGAAATTGCGCCAGCCTGCGATCGCTTTGCTTGCCCGCCTCTACTGCTTTGTCATACAAATGTGCTGCAACCGTATCCGAGTGTTCTGTAGTATTCTCCAGCAAGATTTCCAAGTCAGCCTTTTCTCTTTTCAAGTTTTCTACTTCTTGGGACAAGCTTTCTATCCTCAAGAAAAGCTGCTCTGTTAATGATTTTTCTTCCTCGGTTGCCATAGGTTTTTATCTTTGCCAGAAAATGGCTTTCCCTCGCCAGGGATATTTTTAGAGTTTTGTATCACTATTTAAATATTCCCTTTCTCAAGGGCTTTTGTAACAAACTGTACAGAACCTTTATCTGCAAGCTCCTTTAAATTCTATATCTCTCAATTTAGTTTCACAGGAGCAAACCTACGAAAGATAAAGTGCAGGTTTTTGACAGGCAGCGCAGATTACAGTCTTTGATCTCAAGGCAATTTTGCTGTTTTGCATCTGCAACAGATAACACCGCTAAACCCCCACCTTACTGAGCTGGAGAGCGCAAGAATTGCCTAAAAAATAGAAATGATATCAACCAAACTCAGCTTATTTCTGTTTAAGAACGAGCAAAGTGATGTCATCGTAAATTTTTTGCTCACCGATATGCCGTCGCAGATCCTCAATTACAACTTGTTTAATTTCTCCAGCCGTGTGTAGGCAGTTGCGACTGACTATCTCACACAGCCGCTCTAATCCATATTGCACCCTGAATCTATCTTCGGCTTCAGTGATGCCATCGGTGTACAGCACCACTATGTCCCCTGAGTACAATTGCAACTGAATATGAGCGACGAAACTAGTAATATCTGCTTCTAGCCCAATCGGGAAGCCTAAATCAACCGTGTCAATCCGTTCCACCTGACCACCGGAACGCACAATAATCATTTCTTCGTGTTGCCCGGTCAGGCGCAGCGTTCCCCCTTGGTAGTCCAATAAGGAAAGGCTAAGATTTTTATCGGAACTCATCCGCTGTACATTGTGATAAATGGTTCGGTTGAGTACGTCCAAGAATTTTTTGGGGTCGGTTTCGTTGTTTTCCAGTAGCGTTCGGACTGCTGTCTGCACCATGATGGTTAAAACGCCGCTTTCGAGTCCGTGTCCGGTGACATCGCCGATCCCGATTTTGACTTTATCCTCGTAATGGAGTACATCGTAGTAGTCACCGCCTACCTCTTCAGCGGGTTCCATGAAGCTAGCAATCTCCAATCCGGCAATTGATTCAAGCTCTTGCTGTTTGGGCAGTAGCATCTGTTGCAGTCGGCGTGTCACTGCTAGCTCAGCGCTCATACGGATATTGTCAGCTTGAAGACGCTCGTTGAGGGCAAGAATCTCGGCGTTAGCGCGAGCGAGTTCGCTGGTACGTTCCTCAACTTTTTGTTCCAAAGTGTGGCTGTAATTCCGCACCGCTTCCTCAGCTTGCTGGCGCTCGGTAATATCGCGCACCAGTACCACATATTCTTGGAAGTCTTGATTGTAACGGTTGGAGACGGCTGCCTCAACAATGGTGGGATGTTCGGGCGTTTTTAAGGTGTGTTCGCTCCGACTCGACCAATCATTTGGCTGACCTACCAAGGCGGGAAATATCTGGTTGAGACGACATCCCAGGAGATTAGGAGCGATCGCGGTTAATAGTTGTTCGGCGGCTGGGTTGGCTTGACGAATGACGCCGTTTTCATCGACGACAAGAATCCCATCAATGGCAATGTTGAACAAATGCTCAGACTGTTCTCTGGCTTCGACGATTGCCGTCACTTGGGGCAAACTTGTCCAGCAAGCGATCGCTACTCCAACAAAGGCAGTGATCAGCAGCATCACCACATAGAGATTGTTGCCATTCTGACCCAGGTCTATCGTCCCAATTCTGGCTCTAAACATCCAGCTAATCGTAGCAGCGCTACAGATCAGTAAGATCAGGATGACTACCTGAAACGCCACAAAATCGGATATTTTAGTTTGCGCTCGCCCTCGGTAATGCTGAATCCACCAAGCCGGATGAAAGGGTGCTAAAGGGATGCGGCGCATCACCCGATCTGCTGCCAAAATCCCTATGGGAAATAGCAACCCAATCAGAAAGTCCCTCCAACCCCAAGCCAGACCCCCTACCACCAAGACAACGACTTCCAGCAAAAACAAGACCCCCGACCACCAAGGCAGAAATACCTCTGGTCTCTTTCGGCGCAGCCACAGTGCTAAATGCACCGACATGATCGAGACAAACCAGCCGGTGTTACTCACCACCGCAATCTGGGGAACATCTCCCCAAGCTAGACAGATGAAACTGAGTAACAACGTCAGCACCAAAGCGGGACCGAATACACCCCGTCGGGACACTACAGCGAAGACAGGAGATAAATGTCCGTCTACAGCAAGTTGGTACAGCATCCGGGGACAGTTGGAAACCACCGTCGCGCACGAGAGAAGCGACCCAGCGGCAAGAAAAAAGGTAACGATGATAGCTGCCGACTGTCCCCAAAACGGCGTGGAAACCGCTAACAAATTTAAGAAAGTATCACCACCTAGACCTGGATCGGTGGCTAAGCGCATCAGTACCCAGGAACCCCCCAGAAAGATGGGCGGCATAATCCAAGAGGAGATAGTTAGAAACCGCAATGTTTCATTAGGGCGGCGGCTATCGGCAACAAATGCAGACGCAGATTCACAAGCGTAGGTCGTGTAGGTGACGAAGAATAACCACTTCGCCCAATCCGCAAAAGAGGGAGGCGACCAACTGGTGGGGAAAAAGCCAGGACTCGCTGGGGAAATGGCTAACCAGCCGATGCCAAATAGACAAAAAGCGAGTAAAAGCCCAATTGCCGGGATGACAAAAAATAAGTGCAGGATACTTAAAGCGCGGGTGCCGCTAAACGCCAAAATAAAAGTAATTAGCGTAAAGCCAATTTTCACCAGAGTATCGGGACAGTCAATTCCTAAAGGCTCCAGGTTTACCTTAATTAGTTCGGTAAGGACAACCACGTTAATCGCCAGCGTCGAGACCCAGCTGAAGAAGTAACCAACTGCCGCGTAACGGGCTAGCCCCGGATAGTGCTTTAGCAACCGGGTGGTATAGTTGGGCGTACCTCCCGCTACGTCAGGAAAATGCCTGCCTAAGCGTTTTACTTGTAGGTTTAGCAAGATGCCAAGGATCGTTCCTGGCAACCAGACAAAAATAGCCCCCGTACCGAGAGCAATGTGCAGTGCGGGGGCAATGGCAGGCCAAGAGATATGAGCCGTTACACCAAAGCCCCACGTTTCCAGAGAGCTAAGACTGCGGGGTAAGCGCGAAGCTGAGAGCCGATTTGGAGGAGCCGAGCCGATTGTTGTCGGCAATGGTGTTGAGGTCATCAGGTTTATTCGTGTTTTTATGTCAATTTATTTTCAGCGCTTGACAATGAGAGCGATCGCGATTGAGATTTAGGAGAATTCATCGCAGTCGGATACTTTCTTTTAATTTACTTTTTAAATTTCTATGTCGAACTATTTCTGTTTGAGAACTAGCAAACTGATGCTGTGGTAAATCCTTTGTTCTGCAAATTTTCGCCGGTTCTCAATACAACCTGTTTTAGCCAGTATTACATCCCGGACCTGTTTTCGGCTTCGGTAATTTCATCGGTTCTACCGATTTATTTTCTCTAGATAACTTACCCATCTATTCAGAGTTGAATAGCAGTGACTGAAGCCCTAAACTAAAATTTAGGCTAAAAGCTCACAATCCGTTGCAATGAGTTCAAAGCTTAACCAGTAAGCTTTAAATTGATATAGATTCTCGCTGTAAAATTTATTTTCAGGCTCCTAAGCCAGTGCCATTCATTCATCATTGATTGTTCTTAGGGCCGCCATCAACCCTGAACCAGAAACTTTTCTACAAACCGTTAAATTTCTTTTATTAGCCTATTCAAGGAGCAACGGAGGGTTCGACTGGACGGATAATTGCTGGGGTAGCTGATTCTTCGGGTTGGAAGATTGCCTGAAGTGCTTCTTCTAGAGTTTCTGCCATAACGATACGGTTTTCGTAGGCAACAATCACTCTCACTAATGTTGGCAGACTATTTTGTTCAGCTTCTAGATAAAGAGGTTCGACGTAGAGAAGCGATTGTTCAATCGGAATTACCAATAAATTCCCTTGAATTGCTCTTGAACCTTGACGATTCCACAGAGAAATCTGTTGAGAAATAACCGGATCTTGGTTAATCAACGCTTCAATCTGCTCGGTTCCGTAGATTAATTGTTGCTTAGGAAATTGATAAAGTAACAGCTTACCGTAGTTTTCTCCATCGGAACGTGCTGCTAACCAAGCAATTAAGTTATTGCGTTGTATCGGAGTGAAGGGCAACAGCAAGATAAATTCTTCTTCTTGGGCTGTTGGCAGCCTCATAATTAGAAAGTAGGGTTCTACTGCTTGCTGTTCAGCGGCATAAATTTCCATCGGAATGCGCCACTGATCTTCGCGGTTGTAGAACACCTGCTGATCTGTCATATGGTAGGTTAGTAATCGTTCCGATTGGGTGGTGAAAAAGTCCATCGGATAACGAATATGACTGCGTAAGGTAGCTGGCATCTCGTTTAAGGGTTTGAAGAGTCCCGGAAAGATGTCACTCCAGCTATGAATAATTGGGTCGTTCGGATCGGCGATGTAGAAGTTAGCAGAACCGTTGTAAGCATCGATGACGACTTTAACAGAATTCCGCATATAGTTAAAGTCATACTTGCCTGGGTCAGAGTAGGGATAGCGATCGCTGGTTGTATAAGCATCGACAATCCAGTACAAGTAACTTTGAGTCTCGTTGTCGCCAGCATTCGCCGCGACCAAATAAGGTTCGCTATCGTATCGCAAAAAAGGCGCGATCGCTCGAATTCTCTGATTAATATTGCGGCGAAACAACAACTTAGTTTTTGGCGTAAAGTCCCGCGTTAGCAACATTTGCCAGTCTTTTAAATACTCGGAAAACAACAACCGCCGCCACCAAGCACCGATAGAAATACCGCCGCGACCATCATAAGTATTGTAAACATTCTCGTCGCCACTCGGAAAATCTAACTCTCTCGCTCTTGTTGATGTCATCACATAGGTGTTGCTGATTTCACCGTAGTAAATCCGAGGCGTTTCAATCGGAATACTCGCTCGAATTGCTTCGCTAGATGTCTTTAAAGTGCCTGCTTCACCCCCTTCCGTACCAATATCTCTGACAAAATAGTCTGGTAGTCCACCTTGACCGACTGTATTGACTGGAGAAAGAGTAAAACCGTAACCATGAGTGTAGACTAGGTGTTCGTTCACCCAAGTCTGCGCCTGTTGGGGAACCGAACTATAGTCTAATTCCCGCGCAGCGATGAGTACCTGTTGTCTTGACGTTGCGGGCGTTTTTTGTGCAACCTCCTCAGTTTTCAACGTATATCTATCGATATCAGCATCGGGGAACTGGTAATAAAGTCTGATTTGCTGTAACTGGCGGTTAGTTTGTAAAAGTGGTCGCGTATCCCAAAGGCGAATATTATCAATCGTTAGGTCGTTATTCTGCAAGTCATCTGCGGTGAGTTGACCTGTGGGATTAAAGGTTTGGACTTCAATATCCTCTAAATCGAATGCCTGACGTGTAAAAGCAATGCTGCGTTGTATAAAAGGTCTTTCTCGTTGGAGTTCGTTAGGCTGAACGATAAGGCGTTGAACTGCGGCGGGTAAGACAATTAGAAATGAAAAATTAAAAATTAAAAATCCCAACAAAACAATTTTTAATTTAAAAGCTTTAATTTTTAATTGAATTGTCTGCCAGAACAGGAACAGCGCCATCGCTAGTGAGAAAAAGCTCAATCCGGTATAAAGTGGCAATCGCACGCTGACATCGGTATAACTGGCACCATAGGTAACGCCGGTGGTGGAATACAGCAATTGATAGCGCAATAACCAATAACCGAGAGCGAGAGCAGTACAGAGGAACCCGCCAAGTCCGCACAAATGGCGAATCTGCGATTTGGAAAACCCTAGAAATCTTCCCTCACTAAAACTATCTCCGGACAGCACATATATTAGAGTGACTGCGACAAAACCATACAAAAATAGCCCGAAAAACCAAAATTCTAGTAATTCCCAAACAGGCAACTGAAAGACATAAGAACTGATATCTCGCCCAAATAAGGGGTCAACACTGTTAAAACTGGTGGGATGGAAATACTGTAAAATTCTCGCCCAGTGGCTTGATAGCACCAGTCCAAAGAATAAACTGAGGACAAGCGCGATCGCAGTTAACAAAAACTGCGGATAAATCAACACCAGCGCCGCTGATACCAACACCACGACAACCTGCCAGATGCTAGAGAGCATCTTTCTACCCATCTGCCAGATCAATTCAGGCTGAAACCAAACCGGCAACAGAGGAGATACGCTTGGCAACCCGGCCTTAGAATGCCAATAACTCGCGGCTATTTGACCATAGTGCAGCAGCATCAACCCAATCGCTAAACTGAGTACCCCTAGCAAAGGCAAAAGCGATCGCAATTTTAGTGCTGAAGACTGAGGACGGATCGAAGAAAAGGATTCTCTTCGATCCTCTTCACTTAAAACTTGCTCCCCCCTAACTCCCGCGCTAACGTGCTGCTTCGCGAGAAAAAAGGGAGAATCAACCTCTCCCTTTTTAAACCCTGTTGGGGGAATCTCTTGAGAATACTTAAGACGATGGGCAAGATATAGATTACCCAGTAAAAAGCCAGCGGTGACGATAAATGCGATCGTCCCCAACGCCGCCTGAGTGCTTAACCTGAGAAAAAACGCCGGGAGATATCCGACTTCCTGAAACCAAAAAACATCTGCTACTAGGTAGGCGACTAGATCGAAGGCTAGCCACATTCCTAGTAGCAGTACAATTCCTGGAAAAATTCGATTCATTATTCCTTGTTCGTTGTTCCTTGTTCGTTGTTCATAGAAGTTGCCATGAACCCTGAACGATGAACTCGGAACGATTAGCTAAATTGTTCGCCTATATCCAGGTTAAACAGGGTTTGGAGTGCCTGCATCGCTTTGCGTCTGGCTTCGATATCTTGTTGCGATCGCAGTTGTACCATCGGATCGTGCAGAATTTTGTTAACAATTCCGCGCGTGAGTGCTTCGATAACTTCTTGATGTCTTTCGGCAAATTCCGTACCCAAGCGAGACAAAGCTTTTTCTAACTCTTGAGTGCGAATTGTTTCCATTTTATCGCGCAGGCAGCTGATGGTAGGAACGGTTTCAAGCGATCGCCACCAGACATCAAAGGCTTCCACCTCTTCTTCTAGCAGCCCCTGAGCTTCCATTGCCATCTTGCGGCGGCTTTCGTGATTCTGAGCCACCACTGCCTTTAAGTCATCGACATTAAACGCCTGCACATTGTCGAGATCGTTAACATCTCCATCCACGTTACGTGGCACGGAAATGTCAAAGATCATCAAACCTCGGTGCGCTTCTAGGTGAATTTCCAGCTTCGACCGATTTAACAGGGGTTCTGTGGAAGAAGTACTGGTAAACACCAAGTCTGAGCTAGCAATCTCTGACATCATTTCCGACAGCGGATACAGTTGCAACTGCGCCTCTGGGAACTGATTCGCCAATTCCTGCGCCCGCTGCATAGAGCGGTTCAGCACCGAGATGTGAACCGCTCCTTTTGCCAGTAAATGTTGCACTAACAGCCGGGACATTTTCCCAGCGCCCAAAATCGTCACTCGACAAGCTGCCAAGTTCTGGGCTTTAATCTGGGCTAACTCTACCGCCGCTGAACTGATGGAGACAGCACCCGTCCCGATACTGGTTTCCGTCCGGACTCGCTTCCCAGCCGTCAGCGCTTGCTTGAACAAACGATTCAGGATGCTACCGATGCCCTTGTATTGCTGTCCCAGTTTGTGGGTATGTTTCACTTGCGCCAGGATTTGCCCTTCGCCCAGTACCAAACTATCTAAACCTGCTGACACTCGCATCAAGTGCATGACTGCATCTTCATGCAACAAAACAAATAAGTGTTGTCGCAGCTGATGGAGGGGAAGCTTGCTGTGTTCGGAAAGAAATTGGGTAACTTCCCGAACACCTTGTTCGGTTTCATGAGCAACGATGTAAATTTCCAGGCGGTTGCAGGTGCTAAGAATCGCGACTTCTGCAATGTGGGGGTAGCTCAGGAGGTCAAGAGTTGCACCTTCACAAGCTGGCTCTGGAATACTTAATTTTTCCCGAATCTCAACCGGCGCTGTTTTATGGCTAAGACCTATGACTGCAATATTCATTTGCTAATTGCTAATTACTAATTGCTTATTGGGTTGATGGTTAAAAGATTAGAAGATTGAAGATTAGAAGGTTGAAGATTAGAAGGTTGAAGATTAGAAGGTTGAAAGTGAACTTGCACAACCTTCAACCTGCAACCGACAACCTGCAACCCAATATCCCGATTATCCGCAGACTACCTTAATTGCAGTTGCTTCGGCTCTTCAAACATGTGGATCGTGTCAACAAAGCGGGCGGTCTGCGACTGGCTGGAAATAACCAAGCTTTGAGTCCGTGCCCCACCCTTGAAGAACCGGACGCCTTCCATCAGTGTTCCGGGGGTGATGCCACAAGCTGCGAACAGAACCGTCTTACCAGAGGCGAGTTCCTCAGCACCGTAAACTTTGTCTGGGTCTGTGATGCCCATGCTATTAAGCCGTGCGATATTGCTCTCTCTGCTCTCTCCAATCAATCCAGTTTTCACCACATCTGGATCGTAGATCAGCTGACCTTGGAAGTGTCCACCCAGACAGCGCAGAGCGGCGGCTGAGATGACACCTTCGGGGGCAGCACCAATTCCCATCAAAGCGTGAATATTGGTACCAGAAAAGGCGCAGGAGATGGCAGCAGAAACGTCACCATCGCTGATCAGTCGCACTCTGGCACCGGCTTGCCGGATTTCTTGAATCAGCTCTTTGTGACGGGGGCGATCCATCACCACGACTACCAGTTCCTCAATCGAGCGACTTAGGCACTCGGCGAGAATTTTCAGGTTTTGGGTAGCGGACTTGTTAATGTCAACATGACCGCGTGCTACTGGGGGCGCTGCCAGCTTTTTCATGTAGAAGTCAGGAGCGGCAAATAAACCGCCTTTCTCAGCAATTGCCAGAACTGCCATTGAACCATTTTGACCGTAGGCAACGAGGTTGGTGCCTTCGCAAGGGTCAACGGCAATATCAATCTCAATTAATTCATCTGGGTTGCAGTAAGTTTTGGCATCTTCGCGGGTACAGATACCAACTTCTTCTCCGATATACAACATGGGGGCATCATCGCGTTCGCCTTCACCGATGACGATCCGACCCCGCATATAAATTTTGTTCATCCGCTCCCGCATGGCTTCCACAGCCACTTGGTCAGCAATGTTTTTTTCGCCTTTGCCCATCCACCGGGAGGATGCGATCGCAGCCTGCTCCACTACCTCTATAATTTCTAATCCCAGCGTGTTTTCCACAAAAATTATCCTCTCAACTGCTTGATTTAGCGTCGTTTCATCTGGCGATTCCAGTTAGAAGTCTATCAGAGGGGGGATACCCAAAGCTGGAGATTAACGGCTTGGTTTATGTTAACTTTTGTAATTCGTCCGGCTGACGGGTCATGGGTGATTCGTTAGGAAATCACGAATAACTCATGACTCTTGGCGTTCTCTAGGGCAATTCAACCGACGTCGGTTTAGCAATGTGAGGCAGACCCCAACCGAGTTTTTCTCGTAAAATTCGGAAAAACTCAGGGGATTGTAAGCGGATGAATCGAGCCGAAAAGGGCGATCGCTCTAGATACACCCGATCTTCTGGCAATACATAGCACCCAGCATTCCCATCCACCACCATCACCAGTCGGTTAGGATTCGCGGGGAAAATCGTCACAGGTTCGCTATCTGCAAACACCAACGCCCTAGACGCCAATGAATGAGGACAAATCGGCACCAACTGTAATGTCGGCACTCCAGGCGTCACCACCGGCCCCCCAGCACTCAATGAGTAAGCCGTTGAGCCAGTCGGAGTCGAGATAATCACCCCATCTGCGGCAATATCCATCAGCGCGTGACGCCCAATCAGCACCTCAAAATGGCACATACTGGTGAGCGGTTCCCGATGAATCACCATTTCATTCAGGCACAGTGCTTCCCACAGCCGGGTATTCTCTCGAAATAGCTGCACCGAGAGCATCGCCCGCTCTTCGACTTCATACTCCCCAGACATGAGCATTTCCAGCGCTTGCGGTATCTGGTTCACATAAGCTTCAGTAAGAAAACCCATGTGCCCAGTATTCACCGCCAGCAAGGGAATCCCGCAAGGTGCCACTTGGCGAAATGCCGCCAGAACCGTGCCATCTCCCCCCAGCACCACAGCAAATTTCATCTCTTTATCAAAGCCAGGGGGGGCCAGGGAATCAATCGGGGTATGACATACCGGACGATCGGGGCGAGAATATCCCAAAATTCCACCGGAACCCGTTGTCATGCAAACTTCCCAACCAGCGGCTGTCAGCTTGTCCTTTAACTCTGTTGCAGCGCGACAAGCTACAGGTTTGGTGTCATTGTAAATAATCCCTGCTTTGGGCACGCTTCGAGTCCGGTAGTAGTTCATTTTTAATTGTTAGCGATCGCGGGTTGGTTTTTATATATGTAAACTATTAAAAACCAACAACTAACAACTCACTTTGCTTTGAGCCTGTAATCAGTCAAGATGTATAGGGCATCTTCTTTTTACTCTGCTTTTTATTTTTTGATTTTTCGTAATCAATTTCCTTGAGTTTTTTCAAGATGCGACTGAAGTAGTCTTGCAGGTATGCCTCCAAAGTCGTGATTTGGGCTGGGTCTATCCCAAAGACTTGATAAACCTCATCCATCGACGCATTTAGGGGTTTGCCGGTCGCTACTACTTCTGCAAAAGCCAATCTATCTGCTAGATTCCAGCCCCACTCAAAAAAGCGAGCGATCCGTCGCACTGTCCGCAGTAAGCCCAAAGGCATTCGCGTTACCTTGGATTCTCGCCCAGAAAGACGTTCGCACAGGCGGATAATTTCATAAGCACCCCAAGCGCGAGAACCGACAATCGGGAAGGTTTTCTTTTCGGTTTCCGGAACCTTTAAGGCTTTGATTGCAAACTTAGCAATATCCTGAGTGTCCATGTAAGCCACCGGAGAGGTGTCCCCTGTCACCCATACAGCTTGCCCATCTAAGATCGGCACTGCATACTGACCAATCAGCCCCTGCATAAAGCCGCAAGGTCGCAAAATGGTGTAATTTAACCCGGATTCTGCCAAGAAAAGCTCCGTACATCGCTTGATTTCCATCAACGGGACTTCGGGGTACTTTTCAGCATCCAAGATGGAGAAGAAGATAAAACGCTCAACTTTGGCAGCGGTGGCAGCTTGAATCAGTGCTACTTTGCCATCCCAGTCTACCTGTTTGATACTGGTGCCGTCTGTCGGTCGTGAAGTTGCCGCATCAATCACGGCTGTGACACCTTCAAAGGCTGCTTTCAGGCTTTCAGGATTGGTGAGATCGCCGCCGAATAACTCAGCGCCCCATTCTTTTAAAAATGCCGCCTTCTTCGCACTTCGTACCAGACAGCGAACTTGATAGCCCTCTTCTATTGCCCGACGAGCCACCTGTCTGCCCAGGGTGCCGGTGGCACCGACAATTAATAAAGTCATCTAGTAATTAGTAAGGAATCTTAAACTTTCTATAAGATGTTATCAGAAATCTCAGAATTAACGCAAAGAAAGTTTACAAAAATAGTAAACCCAGCGATCGCGCACCTCAATTGTCAGTCGCTAATCCTGTGAAAATACCCAATAGCAAATTCTCGCCAGATGACAAAGCAACGGGCGAGGAACAGATTAACGATTCGTTTTTATGGCAACGGACAAGCCGCTAGGCGCGTTGATGGAAGACGCACTAGCGTCGCCTGCCCTTGCTTTCAGGGGTTGCCCTTAGCTACCGTGTACATCACAAGTCTTCTAATGTTGCCCCACAACGTTTTGATCCCCCCTACCCTCCTTAAAAAGGGGGGAAATCCAATCAAAGTCCCCCTTTTTAAGAGGGATGCAAGGGGGATCGGAGAGCGTTTCGCATCCTGTACAAGATGTGTGTACACGGTAGGTTGCCCTTAGAGGGACTCGTTTTCTCCACCTTGGATTTTGAGTAACAAAAAGCCCAGACCCAGACCCACTAAAATCAGGGTAGAGGACAATATAGCTGCATTAAAAATCTCACCGCTCATCGGTTGTAGGCTCCTTAGGAATCAATTAAAAAGTTTAGAGTATTTTAAACTGAAAGCTGTGAAAACTTTCTTTACACAAACACCTACCACTCTCACGCAACGGCAAGAACGTCCTCGGTTAGCGGTAACACTGGGAGATCCGGCGGGGATTGGGCCAGAGGTGGTGCTGAAGGCATTGGCAGATCCAACGGTTATCGAAAATTGCGAGATTACAGTCGTTGGCAGCCGGGGACTGTTGCAAGAAACTTATCATCGATTGACCGGACAACCTAGGGGCACGATGCCGCGTCCCTCCCAGCGACAGGAACAAAGCCTGCCTAAACAAGCTTTAGAAGCGGGTGGGAAGGCATCTGAGTTGGTGTCAGCACCGCTAGCAGACCCGGCACATTTATCAATTCTTGATGTCCCACTAGATGGGGAAATAGAGCGGCAAATCAAGATTGGGACGGGGAATGCTGCGAGTGGCGCGGCTAGTTTTGCTTATATGGAAACTGCGATCGCGCAGACCCTTGCGGGTGAGTTCCAAGGCATTGTTACAGGCCCGATTGCGAAATCTGCTTGGAAAGCCGCAGGATATGATTATCCGGGTCAAACGGAACTGTTGGCCAAGCGTTCCGGCGTCCAGCGCTTTGGGATGTTATTTGTGGCGCGATCGCCTCATACTGGTTGGACACTCCGCACTTTACTTGCCACGACTCATATTCCCCTCCGTCAAGTCGCTGAGGTGCTGACACCGCAACTGCTGACGAATAAGCTTGATTTGTTGCTGGAATGCTTAAAAGCAGATTTTGGGATAGAAAAGGCAAAGATAGCGATTGCTGGATTAAATCCTCACAGCGGCGAACAAGGACAACTAGGACGAGAAGAAATCGACTGGTTAATCCCTTGGCTAGAGGAAGAGCGACGGCGACCCGATCTGCAACTAGATGGCCCGATTCCCCCAGATACGATGTGGGTCAAGCCTGGTCAAGCCTGGTTCGGTTCAAATGGCATCTCATCTGCTCACGATGCTTACCTGGCACTCTATCATGACCAAGGCTTAATCCCCGTTAAACTAATGGCATTTGACCGAGCAGTCAATACTTCTATCGGTCTTCCCTTCATCCGCACCTCCCCCGATCACGGAACTGCTTTTGATATCGCTAGTCAGGGAATTGCCGATGCTACCAGTATGAAGGCAGCGATTCAACTTGGGGCTGAATTAGCCGCTCGGAGGATAGCCGCGAACGATCTGTAGCTCTCGCTAGCGAATCAAATATCGTCAGCCAGGTTAATTCGAGAAGAGATTGTTCATGTTTGCATATTTGATTTTTAGTGCGATCGCTCAAAGCATCTACTTGAGCGCTCCAATTCCTGCATTGATATTTGAGAACGATCGAGCCAAGTCCGAGCGAATAGCAGCCTCAGCAGTACCAACGAAGTCCGCCTTCGCAAACTCAAGGTATTTAAAAACCGCACAGACGGGTTTTGCCGTTTTGCCTGTTGCTTATGTAGCCGCGCATTCTATTCGCCAGGAATATTCTCCAGCGTGGGATGCTAGAAACAGTATTTCCTCACAAACATCATTTATTAAACGCGATCGCAATCAAAAATTCTTGCCTCTTGGTTTTAAAGCGATTAGAAGTGCGCCAGGAGCTACGCTTTATCACCAAAACTCTGATTACGTGCAAGTTGTTGATTTGAGCAAAGGCGCGTCTGTCAAGTTTTTTTATGGGGAGATTACCAATCCCGGTAAGAGACAAGGCGCTTATGGAGGAAACGATCCTAAGTTAAGACGCCAAACGCTGACGCAAGCCTGGGAAAGTTTCTATTCTTTCAATAAAAAGGCTTTTTCGATAACGAATGGTCAGTTCTTCAGGAACGATCCTAACTCCGCCACTATCACTAACTTAGCTTTTCCAGTTAAAGTTAATGGAACTATTGTGAGTGATGGATATGCAGGGGAGAGTGAATTTGCTAGCCAAAAGCTGATGCTTGCAGTTTGGAATAATCGCGCAGAAATTAGCGCATTTAAGGGTAAGAATTCTCTTTACGCTTCTTCAGCGCCTAATATCATTGTTGGCTTGAGTGAAAAGGCGAATAAATCTATAAATAAAAATCTGGGTAGAACTTTTATGGGGGTTGGAGATGGCGACTCTAACGGAATTTACGAAACAGTTTTAATTTTTAATTCGAGTGATTCAACTC
The DNA here is from genome assembly GCF_014698845.1 of Coleofasciculus sp. FACHB-1120. NCBI lineage: Bacteria > Bacillati > Cyanobacteriota > Cyanophyceae > Coleofasciculales > Coleofasciculaceae > Coleofasciculus > Coleofasciculus sp. FACHB-1120. Next base: position 391,091 of record NZ_JACJTV010000002.1, read on the forward strand.
AGTTTCATGCAGCGGAGACACTGAAAAAGTTTGGTGCAGATAAAGTAATTATGCTTGATGGTGGTGGATCTTCACAGTTGCTTGCTCAGGGTAAAAATTATATTAAATCCACAAGAACCATTCCCCAAACCATCGGTGTGGTAAGCACTCCCTGAGCTAAGAGTAGGCAGAAATAAGGATGCGATCGCAAGGAAGACCTTGTTGAACCAGGTAAGGTGCGATCGCATATTTTTTTTCCTTTTTCACTTTAACCTTTGCAAATTAGGTAAACCAAGTAGATGGAGAAAAACTCTGCTCAGATGAGTTAGAAAGTTGATGTTGAATCCAATCTCTCTTCTTTTGGATAATCTCAAAAATTCCTTGACGAATTACTGTTTCTATGTGTAGCTTTCTTTCTCCAGAGCAGTAACGACGATTGCATTGCTCTGAAATTTTCTGACCATCCTTAATCACAGCGTATACGTTAGGAACTCGGCTCAAGGTATAGTTCATTAATTCTTTATATAATCTAGAATTTAAAAAAGCTCCGTATTCAAAATATTCTTGTTCATTGTCTAAGATTTGAGCAATTTCATCGGCAACCCATAACATTGTTAAATTGATGGTTCGATCAGCCATTTCAACCTCACTTTTTGGCAAGTTGACATTCTGGTTTTGTCTAGTTAATTTTATAACTTATATCTATTGCTGAAAGCTAGATTTATTGGTTTATTCACCTGTTCACTTTTAGAAATATCAAAAGTTTTCCCAAAATTTGCTAATTTGAAAACAAAATATACTCGCTTGTCTTTTCTAAAAATTCTCCAAGTAAAGATACAGATAGAGATAAAATCACTTGCTTTTGAAGAGACCACAATAGTTCCTACAAGCTGGATAATAGGTAATAAGTTCCCTCACCCATCCAATTTAAGGGTTTCTTGCTTAGAGGTTTTTGTTAACATCGACTGCTTTGCAAGTTCAAGGCATGAATATTAACATTAAACTCACATTAAATTGGATGAATATCAATTTTATCAAGTCCAGGGAGAGCATACTGGATTAATCGTTTCTAGCCTATGCCGACTAACCCAGCCTGCATTAAAAGGAGGTCGTCAGATTGGGAAACAGACTCTAGACTGTTTTGAATTTAAGATTACGTCTCAAATGTAAAAAAATAGAGAAGAAATCGGGAAGAAATCGGGAAGAAATGAAAAAAACAGTAAAGTTTTGTAAGGAAAATTTTGCTTGGTGTATGTTCCCAAAGCATCAAATTTAAGATGGCTGTTTAAGGCGATACCCAATCCCGTGAATTGTCTCAATCAAATCAGGCGGCGCTCCCACTGCTCTGAGTTTTTGCCTTAGGCTTTTAATATGGGCTTTAACCGTCTCCTCCTCTGGGGGTTCCTCCAGAGACCATACGTGTTCAATGATACTACTGCGGCTGAGTACCCGCCGACCATTGCGGAGGAACAGCTCCAATAAAGAATACTCTTTACGGGTTAAGTGCAAGAATTGCTCAGCATAGCTAACTTCATAGGTACTAGGGTTAAAGCGTAAGCTGCCCCACTCTAGCACTGGGGATGCCGAGGAACTCCCTCGACGCAACAAAGCGCGTATCCGGGCTAATAATTCTGGCAGATCAATTGGTTTAACAATATAATCATCTGCTCCAGCATCTAACCCAGTCACTTTATCCGTGCTGGTATCGCGGGCAGTCATCATCAAGATTGGTTGGTTGTAGTCATGAGATCGCAAACGACGGCAAAGGCTTATGCCATCTAGCTTAGGCAGCATTACATCCAGCAAAATTAAGTCATACGCAAGGGTTTGAACTTGCTCCCATGCACTTTCTCCATCTGTAACCACATCAACCACATAAATTTGGTCAGTAAGAGCTTCTACTAAAGCTTCCGCAAGACGCAAATCATCTTCTATGAGAAGGATTCTCATTGCATAAATTGCTTTTAGTTGATAGGAAATGGGAAATAAAGACGATTAAAAAGTTTCTAATTGGCTAAACTGCCCTACCCATAGAATATCATCTATCATTCAGAAGATTAACGCAGCATAAACAGTAACTTCAGCCAAAAATTACTGCTATGAAGTGGTCTATAAAAAAAACAATTATTATCAGTGGTTTAGGATTGGCATTGTTGCTACTTGCCGCAACGAGTACAGCTTCGTATTGGAGCATGACTCGACTGATCGAAAGCCATGCATTGATACAGCGCACCAATCAAGTTGTGCAGAATCTTGAGGAAATCCTTCCCACGATAAAAGATATTCAAGCAAAAGAACGTAACTACATCCGAACCGGCAACGAAACTTGGCTGAACGCCGATCTTGCTGCTAGCCCGGAAATTGGTTCAAAAATCCAAAAGCTCCGAAAGTTAACTGGCGATCGCTTTACCCAACAGACAAAGTTGAATGTGCTTGAGTCTTTAGTAACGAAAGAAGTCGCGAAGGAACTCCCTGTACTCAAAAAATCGGTTTCCCTGCCGCAGGAAAACGATAAAGATGGGGCGGTTCAGATTGCTCAAACGGAGGAAGAACAGAAGCGTCAGGGTGAAATTCGCCAGTTAATCCAGCAGATGCAGAAAGACGAGCAAGCATTTTTACAGCAGCGATCGCTAGCAGTCTCAACCAGCGCCCAAAATATAATTCTGATGCATTATCTTGGCACTAGCTCGATCTTTTTGCTTTTATGCTGGGTCTACTTGCTTCTTTATAGCGAAAATATCAAGCGTCAACGCGCAGAGGAAGCACTCAGAAAGGTTAATGAACAACTAGAAATCAGAGTTCAGGAACGAACCGCAGAAATCGTTAGTACGAATGAATTGCTGCTGGCTGAAATTATCGAGCGCAAGCGAGCCGAAGAAGCCTTACATCTGACCCAATTTTGTGTCGATCGGGCAGTATATGCGATCGCTTGGATAAATCTGGAGGGGCGTTTTATCTATGTAAACGACGCCCTTTGTCATTCCATCGGTTATTCACGGGAAGAATTACTCTCGATGAACCTACCGGACATAAATCCGGACATTCTCTCAGCAGTCTATCCAGAGATTTGGCAAGCAATCAAGCAAGGCGGCTCTCTCTCTCTGGAGTCTCATCATCGTTGCAAAGATGGCAGGATATTCCCTGTTGAGGTGACATGCAATTACTTGCAGTTTAAGGGCAAGAAGTATGTTAGTTTTTTTGCTCGCGATATTAGCGATCGCCTGCGGCACGCTACGCTACGCCAACAAGCAGAATTCGCTCTTCGAGAGAGCGAACAACGGCTCCAGGCAATTCTAGATAACTCCCCAGCAATTATCTACCTTAAAGACAATTCTTGCCGTCACATTTTGGTCAATCGCCAGTTTGAAAATTCATTACACGTCACTGCACAGGAAGTTATAGGCAAAAACGATTACGATATATTTCCCAAGGAAATCGCCGATAGGTTGGTATCAAACGACAAAATAGTCCTTGAGTCTGGACGTTCTTTTGAGTTTGAAGAACTTATTCCTTGCCCCGACGGCATCCGCACTTACTTATCCCTGAAGTTTCTCATTTATAACGCCGAAGGAATTCCCTATGCAATTGGCGGTATCTCCACCGATATTAGCGATCGCAAAGCTGCTGAAGAAGCACTGAGAGTCAGTGAGGAACGCTTTCGGATTGCGCTCAAAAATTCACCTATCATTGTCTTCAATCAAGACACCAATTTACGCTACACCTGGATAAATCATCCTACCTCAAGATTCGTACTCGGAAAATTAGAATCAGAAGTCTTTACACCTGAAGATGCTCAACAGATGGTAGCAATTAAGCGCCCAGTGCTGGAAACCGGCATTGGAACGCGCACACAGATGTGTATTACCCTTAACGGAGGAGTTCGCCACTACGATTTAACCGTAGAGCCGTTGCGTAATCCGGCAGGGGAAATCGTTGGCATTACCGGCTCAGCGATGGATATTACCGATGTCCGTATTCGGGAAGAACAACTGCGAGCAATCTTTGAGGGCGCACTCGAAGCAATATTAATTACAGATAACGAGGGCGCTTATGTAGAGGGAAATCCCGCCGCCTGCCAACTGTTAGGAATGCAAGTTTCAGAACTCCTGGGAAAGCGGATTGCAGACTTTGTGGAGCCTTGTTTCGATTTTGAACAGGCGTGGCACAACTTCCAAAAACAAGGGCTGGCAACCGGAGAATTGCGCCTCCTTCATCCGGATGGAAACGTGCGAGAAGTTGAGTATGCTGCTAGAGCTAATTTTCTTCCTGGGCGAAATCTATCAGTGTTACGCGACATTACCATGCGTAAGCAAGCGGAGGCAGCGCTGCGGGAGAGTGAGGCTCGCTTCCGCATGATGGCTGATAGCGCCCCCGTTATGATCTGGATGTCCAATCCAGACGCACTTTATACGTTTTTCAACCAAACTTGGCTAAACTTTACCGGACGAAATCTAGAACAAGAACTTGGGAATGGTTGGTTGGAAGGCGTGCATTTTGAAGATATTCAGCATTGTTTAGATAGCTACTTATCCGCTTTCAATTCCCGAATTTCTTTTTGTATGGAATATCGGCTGAGAAGGGCTGATGGCGAATACGGTTGGATTTTAGATAAAGGAGTTCCCCGGTTTACCCCAGAAGGAGATTTTGCAGGTTATATCGGCACCTGCCTCGACATCACCGAGCGCAAAGCTAACGAGGAAGCGCTGAGGGAAAGTCAACGTTTCATCCAGAAGATTGCTGATACAACTCCTAATTGGCTCTACATTTATGACATAATCCAAGATTGTAATGTTTATGCCAATCGCCGGACGGAAGACTTTTTTCAATGTACCCAGGCGGAAATTCAAGCAATCGGTTCGCGGATTTTATCGGATTTTTTACACCCTGAAGATTTGGCTAAGGCTGAAGAATTTAACAAAGAATTTGCCGCTACTAAAGAGGGTCAAGTCATCGAAAAAGAATACCGCATGAAAAACGCCACAGATGAATGGCGTTGGTTTCGTATCAGTGAGGTTGTTTTTACGCGAACTGCTGACGGTAGACCCGAACAAATCCTGGGTACAGCGGTAGATATCACCGAGCTTAAAAGAGCTGAAGAAATTCATCTGGCGCTAGAAAGAGAAAAGGAACTAAGTCAACTTAAACAGCGGTTTTTTTCAATGGTTTCTCATGAATTTCGCACTCCAATTAGTACGATTTTACTCTCTGTCCAATCCTTAGAAAATTCCTTCGAGCGATGGTCAAAAGAGAAAGTATTGAAGAATATTTTTCGGATTCAAGCCAGTGCCAAACATATGGTTCAGCTATTAGAAGATATTCTAATCATCAATAGAGCTGAAGCAGGGAAATTAGAATTCAATCCTTCGTCTATTGATATCAGAAAGCTTTGCTACTACTTAACTGAAGAAATGCGGTTAATCGCGGGTAGTAAAAATTCAATAATATTTGTTAGCCAAGGGGATAGTCCAGAATTAGCTACAAAATCAGCAATCGATGAAAAACTTCTGCGCTCGATTATTACTAATTTACTCTCCAATGCGATTAGGTACTCCCCCCAAGGTAGTCATATTCATTTTTCCTTGGTTTGCGATCGCCAAGAAGCGATCCTGCAAATTAGCGATAAAGGCATTGGGATTCTGCCCGAAGACCAACCTCATCTATTTGAGCCGTTCTATCGAGGGGAAAATGTTGGAAATATCGCTGGTTCAGGGTTAGGGCTAACCGTGACGAAAAAGTGTGTGGACTTACACGGCGGCACAATTGCGGTAAAGAGTGAAGTCGGCGTGGGAACCACTTGCACGGTGACATTGCCTTTACACAATCCTTTACACAATCTGGAAAGGACAGCGAGTCTCCATCCCGACTAGAGCAGTCAAACCATTCTGAGGGTAGACGGCTGCGATCGCACCCACCGAGTAAAGTAATAAAAGTAGTTCAATTGACTAAGATTGGCATTTAACAGCAAGATAAGTCATGACTTCTTGGCGCGATCGCTTCAATCAAATCAGTGGCAAAAGCCGCTTTGTAGTCTGCCGTTTGTTTGTCCATCTAGCAGGTGCAGAGGTTGCGCCTCTGTTGGGAGTTCTCAATCGTGCTGCTAGAGAAGCCGTCGAAGCTGACGGGGATCTGCAAATTTTGGGAGAAGGACTGGTTGAAATTTGCCAGAACCTCTTACAGAACGATACCTACTGGCAATCCGCAGCCAATGAAGGCGACGTTTTCTGGGATGAAGGTGAAGCGGGAGACTACGTGAATGAATTGTTCACAGACTCTGCTGAGCGCTACTTGAGCGAACCAGACTTCAGCCAAACTCCTCCTGGAAATGAACCCTTATCACTGCCGGTCACGCGCAACTTGATTGTGATGATTACCGTGGCTTACGAGGGGGAAGTTCCCTCACTCGAAGGCGATCTCGCGAATCTTAGTGCGCTCAAAGAAGGTCTAAAAGCCTTAATTAATCTGCACTATCAGGAAAGGCTGCGAGCAATCCAAGTTCACTTTTCTCCAGCGCAGTTGGGTGATGAACTGACAAACGATCAATTGTTGCTGAATTTTCCAGAACTAATTCCCCTTTAATGGCTAATAGATTCCTCATCAAAACTATTCATCAATTTATGTTACGTAGATTGACCATCCTTTTCATGTCCCTGACGTTGTGTTGCACCACGGTAGCTTGTGGTAGCCCCTCAACCACAAGCCAAGTCCCATCTCAGAATCGGGACTTCAAGACAACGACCGCTCAAAGTCGTTTGCCTGACGGACAATATCCAGTCCAGCAGGCAACCTACAATGATGCCGATGGGGAATACACCCTCATGTTGCTCAATACCCCTCCGGGCACACCTGCGGTTTATCGCAGCACAGATTTGCAAATGGCCCGTCTGACAGACGAAGAAATTAAGTCTGGTCAGAAGGGTTATCTGAAAGCAGCGAACGGTCAGGCATCTCTACACATTCCAGAAGACTTCAAAATTGAATACGTTCACAACGTAACTGAAACTCGACCCGACCCTCAAACAGGTCAACCTCAAACGGTGGTCGTGCGTCAGCAGTCAAGCTTCTGGGCACCTTTTGCAGGAGCGTTGGCAGGTCAAGCGGTAGGCAGTTTGTTGTTTACGCCGCGTTACTATATGCCGCCGGTGTATCAACCGGGCGGAATTATGAGAGGTTACGGTGGATACGGCAATACTTATAGCCAAGCGGTTCAGCAATACCAAACCCGCTACCAAGCGCCGCCACCTGCTGTTAGCAATCGTCAAACCTTGCGGACAACCGGGCGCTTAAGATCGCCTTCCTCCAGTCAACCAACCAGCATTCGTCGAGTCCCGCAAAGTGGAAACCGTTCTACTGGGTCGGGTTATGGTTCTAGCACGCTGCGTCGGTCTAACAGATCGACTCCCAGCCGCGCTAATAGAAGCCCCAGCTTTGGCAGCGGAGGACGATCGAGTCCCAGCCGCAGTCGGGGAGCGTTTGGTTCTGGTTCTAGACGACGCCGCTAATTATCGGGAGCATGGGCAGTGCCTTTCTCCTAATGCTCTAAGTGCAGATTGCTGCACTTAGAGCGTCAATGGAACCCCACCCCTAACCCCTCCCCGCAAGCAGGGAGGGGTAATCAGATTGAAGTTTTGGTATTAAGAGTCGAGTAAAACAAAAAACGCCCAACAAAAACTTGAGGGCGTCGATCATCAGGGTGCATCTACTAAATTCAATATACCCTGATGAGGGGTCTGACCCCCCACCCCTCAAAAGATTGTTATAAAACTTCATAATAGGTTTTTAAAAAGCCAAAGATTCTTGCAGTCGGGCGTTATACCCCTTCATTTTATTAACGCCAGCTCCTGCACCGGGCGGTTGAAACAGCACCCCAACAGCAAGTACACAACCGTAATCACATAAACCAAACCTGCCAGGAGCTGGTTACAAAATCTTTGATTTTCAGTTAGTCCGCGTTTTTCGGGCTGGGAATTTTTCGGACTGGGAATGCGATTGCCCCAAAATTCCATTCTGAGTGCTTGGTGCAAGGTGTGAGTTAAACCCTACATCTGTGATTCCTGCTTGCCCTTTTGGGCGTCTACCAGCTTCCGAGAATCGAACAGCATCCGTAGCCCCAAAAACAAAAAACGCCCAACAAAAACTTGAGGGCGTTGATCATCAGGGTGCATCTACTAAATTCAATATACCCTGATGAGGGGTCTGACCCCCCACCCCTAAGAGAGATTGTTACAAAACTTTACATTTTTAAAGAAGTGGGTAGCTGGAAGTACCTACTAGAGGAGTTGAAGGAGGTGCTTGCAAGTCAATCCAGACAAACCGATACCCGTGAAACCTAGCTACAGCCTAGAATAAAGAGATGCCTGATGGGGCAAGAAATACACAGCGATCGCTTCTGTTAGCTTTGTATTCACTGGGCTTTGGATTCACTCTATCTATCCAAATCACCGCTCTCTCAAGCAGTGCGTGCAGATTGAGCTTCGATTGACTGAAAAAAGCGCCCTTCCGATCCCTGGCATTTAGAGCCGTCCTCAATGATTCGTGAACCCAAGATGCCCGACTTTAGAGAAGTCGGGCATCTGAAGGGCTGGCATCTCACAACTAAAATAGGATTTTTCTACCGTAGCTGTTATTCAAGGGAAATTCTCCCAAAACAGTCTCAGCAGTTTCGGTCGTAACAATGCTATATTTGATAGCCGTTATCATTCTGATGGAAACTGATGGAAATTTGTTCCTACAAATAGGCGACTACCTAGGGCGTAAATTCTAAATCCGATCTATACTAATCCCTCAGGTGATCCCCTATTATTTTTGCAGATAAAAGTTTACCCATTAGGGTGATGTGGAAAGGAGGTGAGGAGGGAAACATGGTAATAGCTTGATGTAGTGACCCTAAACTGGGCAACTTGACAACAAGTAGCCTACATATTCGATTTCAAGAGGTTTTGGATATGTCCTTGCTTTTTTTAATCCCTTTAGCAATCTCAGTCGTATCGGCCTTCGTCATCTTTGAGAATTCTCACGATGAAGTTGCCTTGATTGCTGCATCAGCAGCATCTGTCAGCTTGATTCTATGTTTGCTCTTTTTGCCTTGGCAAGTTCAGCTTTTAGTGTTGATGTTTGTCTTAACGATTACTAGACGGGTTTCTGTGCCAAATCAGAGCAAATTTAGGTAAAAAGACGATAAATTTATGCCGCGCTTTCCGATACAGCGAAGTCCAATCCAGTCTCAGTCTAGGTTGTTAGGGCTGGATTTGGTAACGCTGACACTTAACCTCTAGGTGAAAACATCTGATGAACTGCTGGCGTTTGGAACAGCAGCTATCGTTTACAAGTTCTTCAGATACAATCATCAACTCTTAAGAATTTATGGGCTTAGGTAGGGATATCGCTGTTTGCCTTGCCAACCCAAGTATGAAAAGATGCGATCGCTGGAATCTCTACACCCAGCGCTAGAAACTGCCCTTTCTGAAACACCATCTTTACTCATGCGACCTTAACTCATGCAACCTTGTGCTTTTCGCCTCGCTGATTCATCTATGAACTGAGGGGAATGTTTGCAGCCCGTTTTGATTTTGACTGAAGAATATTTAGAATCGCCCAGTCGGGTGAATGCACCCAAAGAATTAGTTGCAACGATAGGAATACAAGCCTCTGTTCTTTCCCAGCAATTTTAGAAACAGAAGCGATCGCCTCTAGTTGAACTGATTTCAAGTTGAACTGATTTCACGAGGTGTTCAAGATGAACGCAATTCCAACTTCTGTGCAGACCGAGACCCAGGACATTCTCGATGCAAGCGTTTATAGATTGAGCTAAAGGAGGAAATGATGAATCCGACAGCAACCATTATTGAGACAGATAAGCGAAAAACTCAGATTCTCAACCCCATTGAACGACCTGAAATTACGCATAGTCTTTCTGAAAATGTCGTTTTGACAACCGTAGACGATTTTTACAACTGGGCACGCCTCTCCAGCCTGTGGCCTATGATGTTTGGGACTGCCTGCTGCTTCATTGAACTGATGGGGATGTTTGCAGCCCGTTTTGATTTTGACAGATTTGGCTTGAAACCTTGGGCAAGTCCTCGTCAAGCTGACTTGATGATTACCGCAGGCACCATCACCATGAAAATGGCTCCAACATTGGTGCGCCTCTACGAACAAATGCCAGAACCCAAGTACGTCATTGCAATGGGTGCTTGCACGATTACCGGCGGAATGTTTAGCGCAGACTCACCAACGGCGGTACGGGGAGTCGATAAGTTGATTCCCGTAGATGTTTATCTGCCGGGTTGTCCTCCCAGACCAGAAGCCGTGATTGATGCGATTATTAAACTGCGTAAGAAAATTGCTAATGATTCGATGCAAGAGCGAGACATCATTGCTCAGACTCATCGATACTACAGCATTCGTCACCAGATGAAGGCAGTTTCGCCAGCCGTGACGGGTGAATATTTAGAATCGCCCAGTCGGGTGAATGCACCCATAGAATTAGTTGCAACGATGGGAATGCAAGCCTCTGTTCTTTCCCAACCGATTTTAGAAACAGAAGCGATCGCCTCTAGTTGAAATTATTTCACGAGGTGTTCAAGATGAACGCAATTCCAACTTCTGTGCCGAGCGAGACACCCGCCACGACCCATGACATTCTCGATGTACAGCAAACACACTGCTGCATTGTCGGTGGAGGGCCTGCGGGGGCTGTCCTAGCACTTCTCCTAGCCCGTCAAGGCATCCCAGTGATGTTGCTGGAGGTACACAAGGATTTCGACCGCGATTTTCGGGGAGACACGCTTCATCCATCGGTGATGGAAATCATGGATGAACTTGGTTTGGCGGATCGCTTGTTGCAGATGCGTCACACAAAGGTTCCCAGTCTTACCTTGATGACAACCGAGGGGCCGATTCGATTTGTTGACCTCAGTCACTTGAAGACGAAGTACCCCTACATCACCATGCTTCCCCAGGTAGATTTCCTGCAATTCATTACTGAAGAAGCGAAACGCTATCCAAATTTTCAGTTGGTGATGGGAGCGAACGTACAGGAGTTGATTGAAGACAATGGGGTCATCCAGGGTGTACGCTACCGGGGACACGGCGGCTGGCATGAAGTCCGATGTCAAGTGACCATTGGCGCAGACGGACGCTTCTCTCGCATCCGCCAATTAGCCGGGATGGAACTGATCAAGACTTCGCCACCAATGGATGTGCTTTGGTTCCGCTTACCTCGCAAAGCAGACGATCCCGAAGAAACAATGGGGCGCGTTGCTGGCGGTCGCCTTTTAGTTTTGCTGAACCGCTTTGATTATTGGCAGGTTGGCTATGTAATTCCCAAGGGTAGCTATCAACAGTTGCGGGAAGCGGGTTTAGAAACTTTGCGTCAGTCTGTAGCTGAGACATCACCCTTGTTTGCAGACCGGATGCAAAAATTACATGATTGGAGCCAAGTGGCGCTGCTTACCGTCGAGTCTAGCCGCGTCAAGCGTTGGTATCGCCCTGGTTTGCTGCTGATTGGCGATGCGGCTCACGTCATGTCGCCAGTTGGAGGAGTTGGTATTAACTACGCGATTCAGGATGCAGTGGTCGCTGCAAATGTGCTGAGTGAGCCGCTGAAAAAAGGACAGTTGCAAGAAAGCGACTTGGCGAAAGTACAGCGCCAGCGGGAGTTGCCGACGCGGATTATCCAAGCCTTTCAGTCTTTGGTTCAGCAACGGGTTATTGCGAGGGCGATTGACTCGACCCAGACATTTAAGCCGCCATTCTTGTTTCGTTTACCGATTTTGCGCGATATCCCGGCGCGTGTAATTGCTTTTGGCGTCTGGCCTGTTCGTATCAAGAAAAGCTTAGAAGCAACTTAGCTCCAATTCCACCAACTTAAAGACTTGTAGCAAAGTACACAGAGAGAAGAGAATTTCACGTTTTCGACGCTTTTTTCAAAGGCATTAAGGGAATTTTTGCGGACAAGCCGTGAAACGACATTAGCGTGTAAAGGGTGTTAACTGGAAAGCTTGGGTTTTGCCGTTATAAGTACCAATGCCGACAATGACTCCGCGATCGCTAATGTCGGTGGCACTGGTTAAATCCCAACCCGAATTAGCTGGAATCACCTGATTTAGGTCAATCATGCGATCGCTACTGTAAAGAAAGGCGCGGGGGATGCGGCTGGCATTCTCTGCTTCACCGACCACTTGCCCCTGATTGTTGATACTGTGAGCAATGCTGCTTTGTCCCCCCAAAGTTCCGAGGTCGAGCATCTTGCCATTGTTGTAGAGGAAGGCTTGAGGGCGATAATTCGCGGTGTCTGCCACACCAACCACCTGACCTTGGTTGTTAATACTATTAGCAGTGCTGCTTTGTCCCCCTAAAGTTCCAAGGTTCACCATCTTGCCGCCGCTGTAGAGGAAAGCTTTGGGAATGCGATCGCTATTCTCTGCGGAACCAACTACTTGTCCGTTTTCATTGATGTCATTCGCGTAGCTGTTCAACCCCCCAAAGGTACCGAGGTCAATTTTCTTGCCCTCGCTGTACAGGAAGGCGTGCGCCTTCTCATCGCGAGTATCGGCAAATCCAACTATCTGACCTTTCCCATTGATACTTCTGGCATCGCTACTTTTACCGCCAAGGGTGCCGAGGTCGATTGCCTTGCCATTTTTGTAAAAGAAGGCGCGATAACTGTCATCAGTAAAGGTCATCACACCGACAATTTCCCCGTTCTCATTGATACTTGTAGCGGCGTTGTAGCGGCTATCCAGACTATGGATTTCGGTCATGTTGCCATCACCATAGATGAAGGCTTTTTGGGTACTATCGTTCGGGTTAAAAAAGCCAACCACTTGACCGTTGTTATTAATTTTTTTGGCAACGCTGGCACGGCTATTGAGGGTATCAAGATTGGCGATACTGTAGCGTTGACTTACAGGAATTTGTGTTTGGGATTGTTGTGCCTTGCCTGAGGAGTCGAGGGTAACGCGGGCAGCCAGAATCAATCCACCAAGTGCTGTGATAATACCTAAAATAGCGATCGCTTTATTCGTGAAACTCATTATTCCGCGATACCTGAAAAATCCAAGGGAAAGGCAAATATCGGTTGTGCCTGTTCTCCTCGACTAGCGATCGCTCGCGATAGTTGCTAATTCGATCGGAATCCCCCAATCGGATTAGTCATTTCTACTGGTATCCCGCTGCTTGCAACGTGAACAACCGCGCGTAGCGTCCTCCAGCTTTCAATAACTCCTCGTGACTTCCTTGTTCTATCACCTTTCCGGCTTCCAAAACTACAATCTTGTCAGCCATTCGCACCGTCGAGAAGCGGTGAGAAATTAAGAGAACCATTTGATTTTTTGTAACCGTCCGGAAGCGATCAAAAATCATCACTTCCGCCTCTGCGTCCATCGCCGCCGTTGGTTCATCCAATACCAAGATATCTGCTTTCGTTCGCATAAAAGCGCGAGAAAGGGCGATTTTTTGCCACTGACCGCCAGAAAGTTCCGTTCCTCCCTTAAACCATCGTCCTAACTGAGTCTGAAACCCGTCTGGCATCGTTTCGATAAAAGGTTTCGCCATGCCTTTTTCTGAGGCAATTTCCCAGTGTTTTTCGTCTTCTAAGTGGTTGACATCCCCAACGCCCACATTCTCTCCTACCTTGAACTGGTAGCGGACGAAGTTCTGGAAAATCACGCCAATCCGTCGATGCAGCACTTCAATGTCCCATTCCGGCAAATCCAATCCATCGAGTAAGATACGCCCAGAATCGGGGGCATACAATCGAGTTAACAGTTTAATCAGCGTGGTTTTTCCAGAACCGTTCTCTCCGACAATTGCCAGTTTTTCTCCTGGTTTCAAGTGTAACGAGACGCCATTTAAAGCGGGTTGAGGGCTTCCTGGGTAGGTGAAGTAGACATTCTCGAAACGCACCCCATCATTCGGAAGTACACCCTCGGTTGCCATCCCCCAAGTTTTGGGGATGTCTTGTTCTAAAAACTCGTAGAGGTTGGAGAGATACAGGTTGTCTTCATACATTCCCCCAATCGAAGTCAGGGCGGCGGAGAAAGTAGACTGTCCTTGCCGAAACACCATCAAGTACATCGTCATGTCGCCAAGAGAAATCCGACCCGCGATCGCTTCTAGGACAATCCAAGCGTAGGCAAGATAGAAGGCGGCGGTACTCAAACTCCCCAGCAAGTAACCCCAGAATCCTCGCCGTAAGGTTAAATCCCGGTCTTCACCGTACAGTCGAGAGAAGATGTCTTGGTAGCGTTGCAGCAACATCGGCCCCAACTGATACAGTTTCACCTCTTTGGCGTAATCTTCCCGGGCAATCAGTGTTTCCAGGTAGTGTTGTTGGCGGGTTTCCGGCGATCGCCACCGGAACAAGCGAAAAGCTTCCCCAGAAAAGCGCGTTTCGGCGATAAAGGCAGGCAAGGCGGCGATGACTAGGACAGCTACTGCCCAAATGGAGAATTGCAGCAGCAAACCGCCGTAGGTGACAAGGGACAGACCACTCTGAATTAAGCTGAAAGTCCGGCTGACTAGCGATAAGGGACGGCTGGATGCTTCCATCCGCGCCCGATTCATCTTGTCGTAAAACTCGGAATCCTCAAAATGCGTGAGGTTGAGTGTGAGTGCCTTTTCCAAAATTAAGACATTCACCCTTTGACCCAGCAACACTCGCAGCAAGGACTGACAAACGGATAGACCTCTTTGACTACCTGCCAGCAACAGGACAGCGATCGCTTCTAATCCTACATAACCTAACGCTGTCCAGCGATCGCTTTGCAAGCCGGTTTGAGAAGCCAAAACTACCCCATCGACGATTAACTTGCTGACATAAGCAACAGCCCCTGGTAGCAAACCGGCGAATAAGGTGAAAGCGGCAAGAACGATCGTGAGAATGCGGCTGGTAGTCCAGACTAAACTAATCGCGCGATCGCTATATCGGAAAACTGCTAAAGATTGGCGTAAACGTTGCCCAATCAGCTTGAAGAGATTAAATTTCTGACGACTCATAATCTATTTATAACGTCGTCTAGGCATCAGAACGAGCAACTGTAATCGTCCCTAGAGGCGGTAAAACAACTTCTAGATCGAAGTAGCGATCGCGCAATACTCCCGCTAGCGATCGCAATCCCCATTCTTCACTCCGACGATGACCAACAGCAATAACGCGAATTCCGGTTTCTTCCACAGCCGCCGCCGCTGGCTGTCGCAACTGTCCGGTAATGTATACACCGGCACTCCGCATAGCCGCCTCGCGGATTAGCGCATCGGTCATTGCCCCAACAACAGCCACTCGCTGGATGTCGCCACTACCCGCAAGTGTTTCATCGTATCCGCCGAAGATTTCCCGAACGCGATCGCAGTAACTTACAAAAGTCTGTGTAGCAATTTCTCCAATCGTACCAATCGGTCGCCTTTCCTTTTCACCCAAAACCTCCAATGCAGACATCCCCAGCACATCGGCAAGTCGAGGATTAAAACCCAGCGTCATCCGTTCGTCAAAAGCTAGATGATATGCCACTATGCCGACATCGGGTGCGAGTTGCCCCGCTTTCAGCTTCCAGGGACGATGGAAAAATAAAGCATCTAAGTGTTTAGATTTCGCCCATTTTTCTAACCCCGTCCAAGGTTCCAGCGCTAATCCTATCCGACGAATCGGGCGTGTTGATGGGTGATAAATACCACCTTGGTCATCACCAAAGCGATGAACGGCAAAGAATCGATCTAAAAATTCTGCAATATCATTGAGCGCGATCGCGTCTCCAGTCCATGCATCTGTACTCATAGGCAAAATCTGATTTATAGAGGCTGTAATCGATGCTTGCACCATAAGTCGGCATATCTCTCCTAAACCCTTCTCCGCATCGGAGAGGGGCTTTAGAGATGGCTCTTGCTCCCTTTCTCTCTCAGGAAGGGGCTAGAGGTTAGTCACTTATGACTCAGTAGAACTGGAAACTGGATGAATCGAAGAAACTTGCTGCAATTTTTGCGCTTCCAGCACTTCTAACCTAGCCAGTGATGTAGCGGCATCTGCTAACTGTAAAGCCAGATTCACCCGGCATACAGGATCTTTTGCTTGCCAAAGATCCCGCGACAGACAATGTACTCGATAGCGGAACATTTTAACAGAGTATGACGGGATGGCTTTAACAGTCATGGTTACAATCTCTTTTCTACAGAAGCTTGAATGCCTAAAAGTACCCGTGCTGGTTCTAAATAAACAAATGTCAGTATGATTACTTGCTCGTCTGTACTGATTGTTACATTATGAAGAACTTCTTGCGGGAAAACCCGTTCATGCTTTACCACTACAGTGTATTGCCCGATTGGCAGGTCATCAAAGCCTGCGTCTGCATGAATCAGGTCAATTGTCTCCTGGGCGATCGCTTGCCCATTTTGCCCAAGTAAAGTGATAAAGGCAATGCCATCAATTGAAGTCAGAGCATGATTCTCCTGATTGCGAATCATGACATAAATATCGGACATCTACTCAGCCTTATGTTCCCAGTGTCATGAGTGTATCCGATAACAAACGCGATCGCTTTTTAGTCTGATCAGGAGTCATTGGTTAAAAGTAGCACCACCAGTGCGATTACTGTTGTGTTCAACAATAAAGCCAGCGACAGGGTACGATTGCTGTAGCAAACCCCGATGGAGAGGCGCTATGTTCATCAGCCTGATTGCAGACTACGGAACCGGCGATCCAGCTTTTGCAGAGGTCACGCAACGTCTTTTGATGGCTCTACCTTCCTCCCAGATCCACTGCCTCTCGGTTCCTCCCTTCAGCACCTTGGCGACTGGCTTCTGGATTGCCCAACTCGGACTCAATCCCGGCCCGGAAGAGCGTCTCATTTATCACAACTGCGCTCCTCGCCAAGATGACCCGGAAGCGCGGCAAAACAATGAAGGCGAGGGATTAACTTATGCGCTGTTGCCTAATGGCGTCAAAGTGGTAGGTGTTTTTGCTGGTTACACTCTCTCTTTTATCAAAGACCATGCTCAAGTTTTGCAAACAGTCAAGGTTTCTAGAGGCGGGTCGCAGTTTCGTTCGCGGGATGTGTTTCCTAATGCAGCAGCCGCGATCGCTCAGGGAGACACTACCTATTTAGGGGAAGTTTTGAACCCCAGTCAAATCCCCGATGCACCAAGCGATCGCGTTGCTTGGATCGATGGCTACGGTAACATCAAAACGACAATCCCTGCCGATACAGTCAACCTAAAACCGGAAGAAAAAGTAGTCATTCGGGTCGGGGATGTTGTGAGCGATGCCATCTACTCTGACGGCAGTTTCCGCGTGCCTCAAGGAACTTTGGCGTTTTCACCGGGAAGCTCCGGCTGGAATACTGCTAAGGATGGAAAGCCTATCCGTTGGATGGAGTTATTTTTGCGAGGCGGCAATGCTTGGGAACGCTTCGGCAAACCCCGCGTGAATCAGGTAGTGACTCGTCTCTAAAAAGGGATTAAAAATTACCCTTTCTGAAGTTTTAATTTGGCTTAATTTGGCCTCTTTAATTTATAACGGCTCTTTCGGAGCATTGCCGATTAGCGCTTGCACCAAATTCCAAAAAGCGGAAATAAATGCCCCTCCTAGGACAACAAACATCAACATAGCAAGCGCCGCAAAGGGAGAGGTAATGAATAAAACGATGAACGCGAGCAATAGAATCGTCAGTAATGCCTTATTCATCGGTGTTTTTTCCTTCCGATTCAGGTGTACTCTCAAAGCATAACGAGAGGGTTTATTGTCGCGTCCCCTTCTGTGTGCTGAATTAAATATCATCACACTGGGAGATGTTCTCATAGAGAGTAACTCTTAAAGAAGGGAGAAAGCTGCTAAGAGCAAGAGCCGCTTTGCTTCTGACGACTGAGAAGAACGCGATCGCTTTTAACAAATCTTGCCTATCCCAAATCGCCTCTGGTGAATTATCATCAACCAGAGATAGAAGTAGCACCAAAACTGATTTGCACCTATGGCTTACACCCCTAAAATCTTGGCATTTGCAGGTAGCACCCGCACTGATTCGTACAATAAAAAGCTGGTACAAGTTGCTGCGAACGGAGCGCGGACAGCGGGAGCTGAGGTGACATACGTGGATTTGCGCGACCTGCCGATGCCGCTATACGATGAGGATCTCGAAAAGAGCGAGGGAATGCCTGAAAATGCGCGCAAGTTTAAACAGCTGATGATCGAACATCAGGGACTTCTCATCGCTTCTCCGGAGTACAACAGCTCCATTACAGCTGTTTTGAAAAATGTCATTGATTGGGCGTCACGTCCAACAGCCCCGGATGAACCCCCGCTCGTGGCTTTTGCAGACAAAGTAGCGGCGATTATGAGTACCTCACCGGGAGGATTGGGCGGTTTACGCTGTTTAGTCCACCTGCGCTCGATCCTGGGGAATATCAGAGTCATCGTTCTTCCCGATCAGATCGCGGTGCCTAAAGCTTTTGAAATATTTAATCCCGACGGTACGATGAAAGACCCCAAACAGCAAGAGTCCATCGAGAAGTTAGGAGAAAAAGTCGCTACTGTCGTGGCGAAGTTGCACGGGTGAAATATGGCGCAAGGAGCGATCGCTGATTCGCTCAGCTCAAACTTGATCAAAGTAACTACTTATGAGGCTCTAACCTTTTAAAAGCTCTTAGAACCACCAAGCACAGCAAAGCGCCAATTAAACTCATTTGCCATAACCCACACCCAGCCGCAATTCCCAAAGCAGCAGAAACCCAAGTAGCCGCAGCCGAGGTGAGTCCGCGAACTTTAACACCTGTTGTTGATTCGTGCTGAGACTCGCGTAAAATTTCTCCAGCGCCTAAAAAACCAACCCCGGCTGTAACGCCCTGAATGACTCTGCCAAGAGCCTCAGCGCTCTCTTGCGCCGTACCTATCTGGAGGGGCACGAGAACGAAGAATGCTGAACCCAAACTTACGAGCATATGGGTTCTCAAACCCGCTGGCTTGTTCTTGAGTTGGCGCTCTAAGCCGATAGCTGCCCCAACTAATAGGGCTAGGCATAGCCTTAAGAGAATGCCTAAACCATCATTGGGAGAAAGCACGTAGGTTTGTGACAATGTTGTGCTACTAAAAACGAATGTTTCAACCAGTCTAGTTTACAGGCTGGTTCATCCAGATGAATCAAAGGGGAATGGTTGCGATCTAACCATTCCCCTTTGATTTGCTAACGGAGAGGGGGGGATTCGAACTCCCGGAACCTTTCGGTTCATCCGATTTCAAGTCGGACGCAATCGACCACTCTGCCACCTCTCCAGATGTGTTTTTTTATCATATCAAGGTTGTGGAATTTGTTACTACTAACTTAGAACTGGTTGGATCGCTGGCTTGGTGAGATCGCACCAGAACCTGCTCGGATGCAATGGTGAAGTCTTGACCAACCCAAACTAGGGAGACTTGGGAGACGACACCGCCTTGCAGCGAGACAAGAGAGAAATTATGCAGGCGGTTTGTTTCCGTTTGGATAATCCGAGGTACGCTGGCTGAATTTAAGTAAACGGTTCCCTCTGAGCTGACATAAACTGGGGTTCGCAACTGGATTTTGGTGTGGCGCATAGTATGGTGCATATGACCAAAAGTGACGAGGGGAATGGTTTTCCCTGCGTCGCGAGTTTGGGCGATCGCATCTGCAAAATCCGGATCGCCATAGTCGCCACCGATGGGATGCCAGTCTTTGCCACACGGATCTTCTGGGCGATCGCCTAACCCAACAGGGCCATTGTGACCCATAAAAATAACCGTTTCAGAACCAGCACTCTGAGCCGCTGAGACAATTCGGGCGGTTGACTCCTCAAAATTCTTCACTCCGTACCGTTCTTCATAGAACTGGGCATTTTTCCAGACTTCTCCACCCCAGCTAAAAGGACGGCTTCCAACTACTGTTAAATCCAGTGCTGGAAAATCAAGCGAACCGTAGCCGACATGAGTTTCTCCCAGCAAATCCAGCTGTTGTTGCACTCGGTCTTCTTTGTCGCGGTCGTAGGGACACCGACTTCTGCCCCAATCTGAAG
This sequence comes from Coleofasciculus sp. FACHB-1120, assembly GCF_014698845.1. NCBI lineage: Bacteria > Bacillati > Cyanobacteriota > Cyanophyceae > Coleofasciculales > Coleofasciculaceae > Coleofasciculus > Coleofasciculus sp. FACHB-1120. The sequence continues at coordinate 411,080 of NZ_JACJTV010000002.1, forward strand.
CGCTGTACCAAGCGTCGTGGTTGCCCATTATTGCCGCTTTGGGAAGATCGAGAGACGCGATCGCTTGTACCACCTCCACCGACTCATTGCCAAAATCCCCGACAAACAGCACTAGGTCAACACCCAGATGCTTCAGGGCCATTTCATCATCACTGTCCCACTGGTCGTGAATATCGCCAACAACCGCAATTTTGGTGGGTTTTTCTGGGTTCCTCGGATTGCTCATGCTATCTTCCTCGTCAGTCTTTCTCCAGCATAAAAAAGCATCGCCAGTTTTCGCAGTATCCTCTGGACTAACTCTTTTTTTGTCAATGCGCGATCTCGTTATTTGATTGTGCTAGCAATACTTGTTTGGTTGGTTGGCGTTTAGAGTGTTGTTCACTTGCGATACAATTCACCGCCGGTTAGCACAAGCCGATGAGCGCTCCGACAGATGGATCTCGCTCCCATTGAGAACCGCTATATTAAAGCAAATTTGCTCTAAAGTGACTTCCCTACAAGTTTTGGTAAAAACAACTATAATTACTGATTACACGCCTAGCAACTTGATTCTCCCAAAAAAATATTACTGTGTTTACTACTACACTCCCTCAACGTAATTTTACTCAGACAGCAGCATTCCCTCACGATTTATTTGAGGCAATTAACGCCCTCAAAAAAGAGTTAAATGCTGTTATTCTTGCCCATTACTATCAAGATTCTGATATTCAAGATGTAGCAGATTATATCGGAGATTCTCTAGAGCTTTCCCGGAAAGCCGCCAGCACAAATGCCGATGTCATCGTCTTTGCAGGGGTTCACTTTATGGCGGAAACTGCCAAAATTCTCAACCCTGATAAGTTGGTACTCTTACCCGATCTCAACGCCGGTTGCTCGTTGGCAGATAGTTGTCCTGCGGATGCTTTTGCTAAATTTAAGGCAGCTCACCCCGGTCATATAGTCGTTTCTTATATCAATTGCTCTGCCGAAATTAAGGCGATGAGCGACATTATTTGCACCAGTTCCAACGCAGTTAAACTGGTTCTCCAGATTCCAGAAGACCAGCCGATTATATTTGCCCCCGACCGAAATCTGGGACGATATGTAATGGAACAATCAGGGCGAGATTTGGTGCTGTGGCAAGGTAGCTGTATGGTGCATGAAACATTCTCTGAAAAGAAGATTGTTCAGCTAAAAATTGAACATCGAGAAGCTGAAGTCATTGCCCATCCAGAGTGCGAAACGTCAGTGTTGCGCCATGCCGATTACATCGGTTCTACTTCAGCGCTGTTGAAATATTCTCAAGCAAGTTCCACTCAGGTATTTATTGTGGCGACTGAGCCGGGAATTATTCATCAAATGCAGAAGCAGGCACCAAACAAGCACTTTATTCCTGCACCGCCAATGAACGACTGTGCTTGCAATGAGTGTCCTCATATGCGGTTAAATACTCTGGAGAAGCTGTATTTAGCGATGAAAAATCGGGCACCAGAAATTACTTTGCCAGAAGAAACGCGAGTGGCAGCGCTGCGTCCAATTCAGCGGATGTTGGAGATGAGTGCCTAGTCCTGTTAATTAGGAGCTAATTATTTATAGGATGGGTAGAGCGATCGCGTTGCCCATCCTATCCCTGTGAATGTTGAGTTAGGAGGGAAACCTAATCAGGACTTACGCAACCAGCACAGAGAGCGCACTGAGATAGGAGCAGTTGAACATAAGGCAGAACGAAGGTTTTGGTGCAGTTAGCCTTCTGGAATGCTCCACGTCACAACACAATGAGACACTCAAGAGCCAGAAAAAGTGAGCCTCAAAGGAGAACATTAAATTGATATGCTTTGAGGAGAAATCTGAGCAGACAGGGGTTTGTCTGCGTTAGGAAGTGGTATGGAAGCAAAAGAAATTCTCGATCGGTTGGCTCTCTGGCGGGATGCTCAAAAGCGTTCGACATGGAAACCCATTGTAGAAGAGGGAGATGGGGGTGCCGATACTTCTAAGTTTTCTGGGATACCAAGCCTTGCTGAAAATGAACCCTACCCTCGCTGTGGGACTTGTCAGGCATTGATGCCGCTATTTTTGCAACTCAATCTCAATCAACTGCCAGAAGAACTATTAGGTCGATTTGGTAGCGGACTGCTGCAAATGTTTTACTGTACCGACTGTGACAGCTATCTGCCGCTAGAAAATACCAAGTTGGTTCGCCTTGTGCAGCCTTTGGCTGGCTCTCAATCTTTGCAAGGTGAAAACTATCCTTCGTTTCCGGCTAAGACGATTGTAGGATGGACGCAACTGGATGACTACCCTAGCCCTGAAGAGCATAACGAACTGGGACTAATTTTCGATTACGACTTTTCAGCTAATACAGTACGAATTGAGTGTCCGTTAGTGGGGTTAGTCACTGAAGATTTAGCAATGGATTCTGCTCCTGAAGCTGAAGAGGTAGCGACTGCCCTGCCAGGTGATAAACTGGCTGGCTATCCAGGCTGGATTCAAGGTATAGAGTATCCAGAGTGTCCTCAATGTAACCGCAGAATGGAGCTTGTTTTCCAGATTGATTCTGAAGACAATTTACCCTATATGTTTGGTGATGTGGGTTGTGGACACATTACCCAATGCCCAGAACACAAAGAGATATTAACCTTTGGGCGGGCTTGTTCGTGATTGCTGAATAGTCAGCCAATGAAGTTGTAGGTTGGGTTTTGATTTTTAGCTTTAAGTGAACCGTAGCTCACTTTTTTTGGCTCTTGAGTGTCTCATTGTGTTGTGACGCGGAGCGTTCCAGAAGGCTGACTGCACCAAAACCCTCATTCTGCCTTATCCCTCTTCTGTCACTCTCCGAAAACATTTGCCATTTCTGAACTCTAGAGCCTTTGTATACGAAGCGATCGCTAGGTTTTTTCTAACAACAAATACAGCTACCAACTTTTTCTAATAGGATAGCTTGTATTGATTGACTGATAAGGCTTCTGGAGATTGCCTTCCCGGAGAGTGACAGAAGAGGGTTATGTTCAACTGCTCTTATCTTAGTGCGATCTCTCAGTGCGATCTCTGTGCCAGTTGCCTAAGTCCTGCTAATATTAAGAACCTCACCCCCAGCCCGTCCCCGCAAGCAGGGAGGGGAGCCAGAGTTGCAGGCGATCGCTGTTTGCTAAGCTGCTCTAGCTGATAATCATTGAACGATGAATGATGAACGATTTAGTGGCGATGAATAGAGAGAGCTTGATTGTTTTTACTCGCTATCCAGAGCCAGGAAAGGCAAAGACTCGGCTAATTCCGGTTTTGGGAGAGGATGGCGCTTCAAACCTCCATCGCCAGATGACCGAATATACTCTTTCGCAGGTGAGGGAACTGCAAAGCGATCGCGCAACGAGAGTGGAAGTTTATTTTACTGGGGGCGACCAGCATCTGATGCAAGGCTGGTTGGGAACTGATATTATCTATCAGCCGCAGGGTGAAGGCGATTTGGGACAGCGGATGAAGTCGGCGTTTCAAACAGCTTTTGCGGCTGGGATGGAGGGCGTTGCGATCGTCGGCACTGACTGTCCTGGTTTGGATGCGAAGATAATGGCGCAAGCGTTTGAACAGCTAAACGGTCATGACTTGGTTTTGGGACCAGCGACGGACGGCGGCTATTATTTAATTGGGTTGCGGCGGATAATTCCAGAATTGTTTGCGGGTATCAATTGGGGAACCTCGGAGGTGCGAGAAAAGACGGTAGCGATCGCTATCTCCCTTGGTTTGGCAGTTGCTTATCTTCCCCCCCTGTTTGATGTTGACCGTCCAGAGGATCTTGCAAAAGTTACGAGTTTTGAGTTTTGAGTGATAGAAACGGCAAGAATTTCCATCATTATTCCCGTTTTGAATGAAGCTGCTGACACGATTCGGTCAACATTAGCGAGTGTTCAGAATGTTGAAAATGTGGAAGTCATTGTAGTGGATGGGGGAAGTCAGAATGAAACCGTCGCCCTTATGCAACTTTGGGGCGTTAAAGTTCTGTCTTCGGCTGCTGGACGTGCCTGCCAAATGAACGCGGGTGCAACGGCTGCGACTGGAGATATCTTGTTATTCCTCCATGCAGATACCTCTTTACCGCCTGGGTTTGAGAAATTAGTTCCGTTGACACTAGCCCAGTCTGGAACCGTTGCGGGTGCCTTTGAACTCAAAATTAATTCTCGAATGCGATCGCTACGTCTAGTTGAAAAGATGGTGAATTGGCGATCGCGCTTTTTTTCCCTACCCTACGGCGACCAAGCTATCTTCTTAAAAACTTCTGTATTTCAGGACGTTGGAGGTTTTCCCGATCTCCCAATCATGGAAGATTTTGAATTGATTTGTCGCTTGAAACGCTTGGGACGAGTTGCCATTGTTCCCACTCCGGTAATGACTTCAGCCCGTCGCTGGCAGAAACTTGGGGTACTGAAAACTACGCTGATTAATCAGATAGTAATTCTTGGCTATTTTTTGGGAGTTCCCCCATCTCAACTTGTTAAGCTTTATCGTCCTAATAAGTGAGTAGATAATTTATCCAAAATTTTATTAATACACATAAAATTTTTAATTCTGATAATAGGCATTTATCGAAATTTCAACTATAGCTGTCGCCAGTTCAGTTAGGACGTAGAGTGGTGATAAAAGTGACTGGAAACTCTGTGATGGCAAAAGCTTACAGTTATGACTTACGCCGGAAGGTCATCCAAGCAATCGAGTTAGATGGACTCAACAAGAGTGAAGTGAGCGAG